>DATBPW010000375.1:0-14463 GCA_036561125.1 Ramlibacter sp.
CCGACGTCCGGCACGCGGTTGAACGCGGCCTGGTAGAGACGGTAAGCCTCACCCGCGGTGCCGTTGAAGTCGAACGCGAGGTTGCCGTCGTCGAACTGCAGGCGCTCGACGCTATTGAGTTGGTCCGTCCCGTCCGGCCCCGTCACGGTGAGGGCACTGCCCGCCTGCGTGAAGTGGTAATCCGTGTGCGTGCCCGAAAAGACCGCCGTGTCCGTGCCGGCGCCGCCGTTGATGGTGTCGTTGCCGCCGTACCCCTGGAAGCGATTGTTGGCGCTGTTGCCGGTGATCGTGTCGTTGCCGGCAAGCAGGAACGAGTCGCTCAGTGAACTCGATAGCGACGTGGGCGAGACCGACACGGAACCGCTGTACGTCAGCAGCGGCTGGCGGTAGGGCGAGAAGAGATCGATTTCGGTGAGGTTGGCCGTCGACGCGTCCACCAGCGTCAGCGAGAGCGCGATCGTGTCGCCCGACGAGTAGAAGATGCTGATCGTGCCGCTCTGGCCGGGGAGCAATTGCCCCGTTCCCCAACTGGAGTGCGTCCCGAGCCAGATGCCGAGGATGGAATCCAGCCCCTCGCCGGGAGGAGCGTCTTCCATGTGAGACGACTGGTCGAAGACGCCGTTCGAGATCGCGGCATCCGTGAGGACGACATTGAATCCCATGCCCCTCTCCACCAGTTTGATCGGGCATTGTGGCACTCCGGATGAGCGTCAGCAAGGACGCATTACGGGGTGCGCTGGATGCAAACGATCACTGCCGCAAGTGGCACGCCACGTGGTGCCCCGGTGACACTTCCTTCAGCTGCGGCACCACCGTGCTGCACAGCGGATGCTGCGCGATCGGGCAGCGCGTGTGGAAGCGGCAGCCGCCCGGCGGATTGATCGGGCTGGGGATGTCGCCCTTGAGCATGATTCGCTTGCGCTGCACCTGCGGGTCGGGCACGGGCACGGCGGACAGCAGCGCCTCGGTGTATGGATGCAGCGGCCGCGTGTACAGCTCGCGCGCCGGCGCGACTTCCGCGATGCGCCCGAGGTACATCACCGCGACGCGGTCGCTGAAGTGCTCGACCACCGACAAGTCGTGCGCGATGAACAGGTACGTCAGGCCCAGGCGCTCGCGCAAATCCTGCAGCAGGTTGATCACCTGCGCCTGCACCGACACGTCGAGCGCGGACACCGGCTCGTCGCACACGATCAGGCGCGGGTCCACGGCGAGCGCGCGTGCAATGCCGATGCGCTGGCGCTGCCCGCCGGAAAACTCGTGCGGGTAGCGGCGCAGGTGGTCGGCGTTGAGGCCGACGAGCTCGAGCAGTTCGACCACGCGCGCCGTCGCGGCGCGCGCGTTGGGCGCGAGCTTGTGGATCACGAGCGCCTCGCCGACGATCGCGCCCACCGTCATGCGCGGGTTCAGCGACGCGTACGGGTCCTGGAACACGATTTGCATCTCGCGCGCGAGCGCGCGCATGTGCGCACGGTCCTGCGCGAGCACGTCGCGACCGTCGAACTTCACTTCGCCCGACGTCGGCTCGATCAGGCGCAGCACGCAGCGGCCCGTGGTGCTCTTGCCACTGCCCGATTCGCCGACGAGGCCGAGCGTCTCGCCCGGCGCGATGTCGAAGCTCACGCCGTCGACCGCATGCACTTTCTCGACGGAGCGATGGAGGAAGCCGCCCTTGAGCGGGAAGTACTTGACGAGGTCGCGGACCTGCAGCAGCGGCGGTGCCGTCGTCATGCGGGCAGCTCGTCGAGGATGCAGGCCACCTTGTGCCCCGGCGCGACTTCGCGCAGCGGCGGTGTCGCGGCCTTGCATGCGTCCATGGCGAAGCGGCAGCGCGCGGCGAAGCGGCAGCCTTCGCCCGGGTCGATGAGCTTGGGCACGGTGCCGGGGATCGTCTCGAGCCGCGCGCGGTGCTCGCTCGTGCGGTCCACGCGCGGAATGGAACGGATCAGCCCTTGCGTGTACGGATGGCGCGGATGCGCGAACAGCTCCTTCACCGGCGCTTCCTCGACCACCTTGCCCGCGTACATCACGACGACGCGCTGCGCCATCTCGGCCACGACGCCCATCGCGTGCGTGATCAGCAGGATCGCCATGCCCAGGCGCTCCTTCAGTTCCTGCAGCAAGTCGAGGATCTGCGCCTGGATCGTCACGTCCAGCGCCGTGGTCGGCTCGTCGGCGATCAGCAGCTGCGGATTGCACGACAGCGCCATCGCGATCATCACGCGCTGGCGCATGCCGCCGGAGAACTGGTGCGGGTAGTCGCTCACGCGCCGCTCGGGTTGCGGGATGTGCACGAGCTGCAGCATCTCGATCGCGCGGTCCAGCGCCGAGCGTTTGCTGAAGCCGCCGTGCAAGCGCACGGCTTCCGCGATCTGTTCGCCCACCGTGTAGACCGGGTTGAGCGACGTCATCGGCTCCTGGAACACGATCGCGATCTCTTTCGCGCGGATGCGCTGCATGGCGTGCGGCGAGAGCGGCACGAGGTTCTGCCCGCGCCACAGCACCTGGCCCCCGGCGATGCGGCCCGGCGGCATCGGGATCAGCTTGAGGATCGTCATCGCCGTCACCGACTTGCCGCAGCCGGATTCGCCGACGACGCACACGGTCTCGCCGCTGTCGACCGTGAGGTCCACGCCGTCGACGGCGTGCAGCCAGCCCTCGTCGGTGCGGAACCAGGTCTTCAGCCCGCGAACTTCCAGCAATGCCATCACATCACCCTGCGCGGGTCTAGCGCGTCCCGCAAGCCGTCGCCGACGAAATTGATCGCGAGCACCGTCAGGAAAATCGCGGTGCCCGGGAACACCGCCCAGTGCATCGCGACGTCCATGTAGTCGCGCCCGTCGTAGAGGATGCGGCCCCATGTCGGCACGTCGGGCGGGAAACCGAGGCCCAGGAACGACAGCGTGGACTCCGCGATGATCGCCGCGGCGATGTCGATGGTCGCGGTGACGATCACGGGGCCGAGGCTGTTGGGCAGGATGTGCCGCAGCACCTGGCGCGGCACGCTCGCGCCCAGCGCACGTGCAGCTTCCACGAATTCCTTCTCGCGCAGCGAGAAGAATTGCGCGCGCACCAGGCGCGCCACCGTCATCCACCTCAACCCGCCGATCACCACGACGACCAGCAGGAAGATGCCCACCTCCAGCCCGAAGATCTGCTTGAGCGGTTCGCGGAACAGGAACATCAGCAGCAGCAGCAGCGGCAGGGCCGGCAGCGACAGGAACAGGTCGGTGACCCACATCAGGACCGCATCGACCCAGCCGCGCGACATGCCCGCGATCGAGCCGATCAGCACGCCGATGGTCATCGACGTGAGCATCGCGGCGAAGCCCACCGCCAGGGAAATGCGCCCGCCGTACAGCATGCGCGCGAGCAGGTCGCGGCCGAGGTCGTCGGTGCCGAACAGGTGCTGGCGGCTCGGCTCCGCAAGGCGCGCCTTGAAGTCGATGTCGTTGATGCCGACCTTGTAGACGAAAGGCCCGACCACGACCAACAGCACCAGGATCGCGAGCACCCACAAGCCCATGTACGCGAGGCGGTGGCGCTTGAAGCGCTTCCACGTGTCCGCCCACAGCGACGTCCGCGGGCGCGGCGCGGCCAGCGCGGCGTCAGCTGTAGGTGATGCGAGGATCGAGCCAGGCATAGAGCAGGTCGGCGATGAGGTTGAACGCGATCACGAGCGCGCTGAAGACGAACGTGACCGCCATGATGACCGGCGTGTCGTTGCGCAGGATGGCGTCGATCAGCAGCGAGCCGATGCCGGGGATGCGGAAGATCTGCTCGGTGACGATCGCGCCGCCGAAGATCGTGGGGATCTGCAGCGCCACCAGCGTGACGACCGGGATCAGCGCGTTGCGCACGACGTGCCGCAGAATCACGGCGCGCTCGGCCAAGCCCTTGCTGCGCGCCGTGGTCACGTAGTCCAGCCGCACGACGTCGAGCACCGCCGAGCGCACGTAACGCATCCAGCTCGCGGCCTGGAACAGGCCAAGCACCGCCACCGGCATGATCGACTGCTTGATGTGCTCCCACAGCCACGGCCAGCCGCTGCCGGGAATGTCGGCGTTGAACACGAACGGCAACCAGCCGAGCTTGATCGAGAACAGCAGGATGAACAGCACACCGGTGAAGAACGTCGGCAGCGAGAAGCCGACGAACGCCAGCGTGCTCGCGATACGGTCGAACCACGAATAGGGCTTGACTGCCGCGAGGATGCCCACCGGCAGCGCGATCATCAGCGCCAGCAGCTGCGACGCGCCGATCACCGCCAGCGTGATCCACAGCCGCTGCATGATCAGCTTGTCGACGTCGATGCGGCTGACGAACGAGAAGCCCCAGTTGCCTTGCAGCATCGACCAGAGCCAATGCAGGTAGCGCTGCCAGATCGGGTCATCCAGCCCGAACTGCGCGCGCAGCGCGTTGCGCACCGCCGCGGGCACGTTCGGGTTCTGCGCGAGGTCCTCGAACGGGTCGCCCGGCGCGAGCGCGAGGATCGTGAACAGCACGATGCTGATGCCCAGGATGCTGGGCACCATCAACAGCACGCGCCGCGCGAGGTAGCGGCCCATTACCCGTCACTCCCGCGCACGACGCTCCTTCACGCCGACGCCGTGTACCAGTGCGCGAGCGCCCACAGGTCGTTGTCCCAGCCGGAGTCGTGCACCACCATGCGGTTGCTGATCGCCTGCACGCGCGGGCGGCCGATCTCCGGGATGACGTAGTGGTCGCTGCAGACCATGTCGTTCATCCTGATGAACATCGCCGCGCGCTTGGCCGGGTCGAGCTCGCTCGTCGCGGTTTCGTACAGCTTGTCGTACTCGTCGTTGCGCCAGCGCACGATGTTGCGGCCTTCCCACTTGTTGGCCTTCTGCGCGCACTCCTTCGAGACGAACTGGTTCATGAACACCTGCGGGTCCGGGTCCGTCATGGTGGTGGTGTACATCTCCATGTCGGTCCAGAACTTCTGGTACGTGTCCGGGTTGGCCGAGTCGGAGCCGAAGTACACCGCGGCCGTCACCGACTTCAGTTCCATGTCGATGCCGGCCTTCGAGCAAGCGTCCTTGATGATCGCCTGGTTCTTCTGGCGCGGCTGGTTCACCGAGGTCTGGAACACGAAATGCAGCTTGACGTTGCCCTTTGCGCGGATGCCGTCGGAGCCTTTCTTCCAGCCGGCCGCATCGAGGATCTGGTTGGCCTTGTCGATGTTGAACTCGTACTTCATGTTCGGGCTGCGGAACTTCGGCGGGTTGTTCAGGAAGTTCGCCGTGGCGAAGCCCGTGCGCCCGTAGATGAAGTCCTGCACGCCCTTGCGGTCGATGAGCAGCGCCATCGCGTCGCGCACCGCCTTGTCCGAGAACGCCGGGTGCTTCGACTTGATGCTGCCGCGTTCGCCGTCGACCTCGTTCCACGGGTCGGTCGTCTGCAGGCCGATGAACTCGATGTTGCCCGTGGGCGTGATCGTCACGCGGCCCTTGCCCCCCTGCTCCAGCCGCTTGAGGATCTCGTCCTCCACCTGCAGGTTCCAGGCGTAGTCGTACTCGCCGCTTTGCAGCACCGCGCGCGCCGCGCCCACCGCGTCGCCACCGCCCTTCATCTCGATCGCGTCGAAGGCCGGGCGATTGGGGATGTGGTAGTTCGGGTTGGCTTCACCGCGCACCATGTCGCCGGGGCGGAACTCCGCGATGCGATACGGGCCCGTGCCGACCGGCTTGACGTTGGCTGGCGCCTCGCGCGACTTCGCGCCCATGTACTGCTGGAACACGTGCTTCGGGATGATCATCCCGCGCGGGCCGCAGAACGGCTCGGCCCAGTACGGCGTCGGCTTCGGGAACGTCACGCGCACCGTGTAGGTGTCGACCTTCTCGACCTTGATGTCCTTGTACGTGCCGATGGTGACGGTGGCCGTCGCGGGATCCTTCGCGAATTGCCACGTGAACAGGACGTCGTCGGCCGTGAAGGGCTGGCCGTCGTGCCACTTGACGCCCTGCTTGAGCTTCCACGTGATGGTCTTCAGGTCGGAGGAGACGCCCCCGTTGCTGGCGCTGGGCACCTCGGCCGCGAGCACCGGGACCATGTTGCCTTCGGAATCCCACGCGCCGAGCGGCTCGTAGAAGATGCGCGAGCCTTCCTGCTCCTTCGTGCCGCCGGCGAAATGCGGCTGCAGGTGCACGGGCCCCTGCCACCACAGCAGGCGCAGCGTGCCGGCCCCGCCGCGCTTGGTCGGCTTGTATTCCGGCCACGGCGACTTGCCCTGCGCATTCGCCACGCCGTAATGCATGAGCATCATCGACGCCAACGGGGCGGTCAGGCCCACCGACACCATCTTGCGGATGAAGTCCCGCCGCGGCAGCAGGCCTTCGCGCACGTGTTCGACCAGTTCCCGGATTGCTTTGTCGTCCATGACAGCTCCTCGACTTGGATGAGGGAGCAAAGAATGCGCCGGGCCCCGCCGCGCGCCGCCTAGGACAAACGCTAAGGCCGTGCCCCAACGTAGCACCAGTGATCTAATGGTGGCGCAGCTTTGAGGAAGTCGCCATGAATGCACGTGTTCCCCGGGACGCCCCACTTGCCGCCGTCATCGCCGAGGCAGCGGCGCAGGTCGAAGCCCAGGTGATCGCATGGCGGCGCGACTTCCACGAACACCCCGAGCTCGGCAATCGCGAGGTCCGCACGGCGGGCCTCATCGCGGAGCACCTGAAGCGCCTGGGCTTCGATGACGTGCGCACCGGCGTGGCCCACACGGGCATCGTCGCACTGCTCAAGGGCGCGCGCCCGGGCCCGGTCGTGGCGCTGCGCGCGGACATGGATGCGCTGCCGGTCACCGAACAGGTGGACGTTCCTTTCGCATCGAAGCAGCGCGCCAAGTGGAACGGCGAGGACGTCGGCGTGATGCACGCGTGCGGCCACGACTGCCACGTCGCGATCCTGATGGGCGTCGCGCAGATCCTCGCCGGCTTGCGCGAGAAGCTGCCCGGCACGGTGAAATTCATCTTCCAACCCGCCGAGGAGATGCCGCCGATCGGCGAGGACGGCGGCGCACGGATGATGATCGCCGAAGGCGCGCTGGCCAACCCCGTGCCGCAGGCGATCTTCGGGCTGCACGTCACCTCGCGATTGAACGCCGGCACCATCGGCTACCGGCCCGGCCCGGCGATGGCCAGCTCGGACCGCTTCTCGATCACGGTGCAGGGCAAGCAGACGCACGGCGCGCAGCCGTGGCTGGGCGTGGACCCGATCGTGGCCTCGGCGCAGATCGTGCTCGGCCTGCAGACGGTGGTGGCGCGCACGATCGACATCACGCGCGATCCCGCGGTCGTCACCGTCGGCATGATCCGCGGCGGCGTGCGCGAGAACATCATCCCGGACCAGGTCGAGATGCGCGGCACCATCCGCAGCTTCGACGACGGCATGCGGGGTGACATCCACGAGCGCGTCAAGAACCTCGCCGAGTTCGTCGCCCGCGGCTCGCGCGCGCAGTGCCAGGTGTGCGTGGACAAGGGCTACGACGTCACGTACAACGACCCGAAGCTCACCGAAGCGATCGTGCCGTCGCTGCAGCGCGCGGCCGGCGAAGCCAACGTGCAGCTGGTCGACAAGGTGATGGGCGCGGAGGACTTCTCGTTCTTCCAGAACGTCGTGCCGGGCGTGTTCTATTTCGTCGGCGTCACGCCGAAGGACGCCGACCCGGCCCACGCGTACTCGAACCATTCGCCGAAGTTCTACGTGGAGGAAAGCGCGCTCAAGCTCGGCGTGCAATCGCTCGCGCAGGTGGCTTGCGACTGGCTGGAGTCGCAAGCGGGCTAGCTTTTCGCGCGGCGGCTGCGCAGAATCGCGCCATGTCGCATGCCCCGGAACGCATGGTGTTCTCCTCGACGCGCATCGCGGTGGGCGAGTGGCGCTGCGACCGCACGCATCCGCTGTTCGCCGACAGCGGGCCGATCCAGCGGCACATGGTCGCCTTCCCGCGCACCTCGGTGAAGATCCGCCACGAGGGCGGCGACGGGTTCATCGCCGATGCCGGGGTCGCCACGATCTACAACCAGGGCCAGCGCTACACGCGCGAGGTGGTGCACCCGCTCGGTGACCACTGCGATTTCTGGGCCGTGGACCGCGAAACGGCGGCGGACATCGCGTCGTCCATCGACACGCGCGTCGGCCGCGACGACGACAAGCCGCTGCGGCATGCCCGCGCACCGGTCGATGCGTCGCTGTACCTGCGCCAAAGGGCCGTGCTGCTCGGCTTGCGCCGCGGCGAGATCGACGCGCTCGCCGCCGAAGAGGCGGTGATCGCCGTCGTGCACGACGCCGTCGCCGCGGCCGCACGCGCTGCCGGCGCGGACCGCGCTCGCAGCCGCGCGCCTTCGCCCGGGCTCGTGGAAGCCGCGACGCGCGAGCTGGCCGCGTCGTGGCACGAGCGGCTCACGCTCGATGTGCTGTCGGCGCGCCTGGGCACGTCGCCCTTCCACCTGTGCCACGCGTTTCGCGCCGCCACGGGCCACACGCTGCACCGGCAGCTCACGCTGCTGCGGCTGCGCGCAGCGCTCGAAGCGGTGGCCGAGCGCGGCGAGGACCTGACGCACATCGCGCTCGAACACGGCTTCAGCAGCCACAGCCACTTCACCAGCGCCTTCCGCCGCGAATGGGGCGTCACGCCCAGCGCGTGGCGCGCGCGCCTGCACGGCACGCGCACCTGACGCGACGCGCCGCCGCCACAGGCGCAATCTTTCGATAGCGGCCTTTCGCGGCCCGCTCCTACAGTCCCCTCGCGTTCCAGCCTGCCACCGGCGTTGGCGAACGCGGAGGAACAACACGCATGAACTCGATGAAGAACCTGAGGAGAGCGGCCGCCTCGCGCGCCGTATTGGGAGTGGTCTGCGCGAGCGCCGCGATCGCGACGGCGCCGCGCGCGGCCGCGCAATCGTCTTCGCTGGAACGCGTGGAGATCACGGGCTCGTCGATCCGGCGCGTCGACGCCGAGACGGCGCTGCCCGTGCAGGTGATCACGCGCGACGAGATCCAGCGCAGCGGCGTCACCAGCACCGAAGACCTGCTGATGAGCGTCACCTCCGCGGCCTCGTCGGGCGGCGTGACGAATGCGACCGGCGCGGGGCAATCGACCTACGGCCAATCGTCGGTGTCGCTGCGCGGACTCGGCTCGCAACGCACACTGGTGCTCGTGAACGGGCGCCGCCTCGCGCCGTTCGCGGCCGACGGGTCCGCCGTCAACGTCAACGCGATCCCGCTCGCCGCCGTCGAACGCGTCGAGGTGCTCAAGGACGGCGCGTCGTCGCTGTACGGCTCCGACGCGATCGCGGGCGTCGTGAACTTCATCCTGCGCAAGCAATTCAAGGGTGTCGAGGCGCAGGCGGGCTACGGCTCGCCGACGCAATCGGGCGGCGGGCAGAACGCGAACGCCGCGCTCACCGCGGGCTTCGGCGACGGCGAGCGCGCCAGCGGCGTCTTCTCCGCGTCGTACGAAAAGGACAAGGCGCTGTTCGGCAGCCAACGCCCGTACGCGGCGAGCGGCGTGCGCCTGCCCTTCTACGTGAACGGCGCGACGGGCCAGGGCAACATCGAAGGCGGGATCACCGGAACCTATCCGAACGACCGCTACCAGGGCTCGGCCGGGCCCGGCCCGACGGGCGCGGGCGAGACGGGCTTCGGCTCGTCGCCCGGCACGGGGTACGGCAACCCGCTCGCGTTGACGGACCAGTGCGCCGCGCTGCAGATGTTCAAGAACCCGACGCCGACGACCAAGAACGCGCCGTACTGCGCATTCGACAGCGCGCCCTTCGTCGGGCTCCTGCCCGACCGCGAACTGTTCAGCCTCACGGCCAACGGCAGCTTCCGCCTGACGCCGCAGGTCGAGTTCTTCGGCGACGCGCTCTGGTCGCGCAGCGCGGTGACGCAGACGTTCCAGCCGAGCCCGGCGCGCCGCTCGTTCTTCGTGAGCGACAACGCGATCCTCGATGCGGGTGTGGAGCCCGCGCTGGTCATCTACCCGAACAACCCCAACTACCCGACCGCGTACCTCACGCAGATGGGGTACACGGGCCTGATCGGCAAGCCGCTCGCGATCACGTCGCGCGTGTTCGACTACGGCCCGCGCATCAACACCGACGATTCGACGCAGACCCGCCTGGTCGCGGGCGTGCGCGGTTCGATCGCCAACCAGGAATACGAGATCGCGGGCACGTTCAACGAGAACAAGATCGCGGGCAGCGTGAGCTCCGGCTATTTCTCGCAGCTCGGGTACACGCGCATCATCAATGACCCGGCCAGCAACTGGAACCCGTGGGCGCCGGGCGGCGTGCAGACCGGTGCGCTCGCGCAAGCGCTGCAAGGCGCGGAGTACAAGGGGCCGACGCTCAATGCGCGCTCGCGCACGCAGGGCCTGGACGGCACGCTGCGCGGCGACGTCTTCGCGGCGCCGGGCGGCACGGCGCAGTACGCGGCCGGCGTGCAGTTGCGCAAGGAAAGCATCACGACGTCGCCGTCCGACGCGCTCGAGACGGGCGACATCGCGGGCCTCGGCGGCTCGGTGCCGGCGGTGGACCGCAGCCGCCGCATCACCTCCGGCTTCGCCGAGCTGAACGTGCCCGTCACGAAGCAGCTCGAGCTGAACGGCTCCGCGCGTGTCGACCGGTACAACGACGTCGGCAACTCCACGACGTACAAGGCCAACGCGCGCTACCAGCCGACGAATACGGTGCTGCTGCGCGGGTCGGTCGGCACGGGCTTCCGTGCGCCGACGCTGTTCGACCTGTGGACGCCGCAATCGCTAGGCACGTCCGAGGCGTTCTGCGACCCGGCGACGAGCCAGTGCCAGTTGCAGGTCAACGCGATCACCGGCGGCAACCCGAACGTCAAGCCGGAGAAATCGAAGCAATGGTCGCTGGGCTTCGTGCTGTCGCCGGCGCGCAGCCTGAGCTTCGGCCTCGACTGGTTCGACTACAAGATCACCAACGTGCTCGCCACGCCGAGCGCGCAGGAGATCGTGTCGCGCTTCCGCGCGGGCGACCCGGCGTACCGCGACCTGGTCGTGCTCGCGGGCAACGACGTCGACACGGTCAAGGAGGTGATCTCCAACGTGGGCAGCGCCCGCGCGTCGGGCTTCGACGCGTTCGCGAACTGGCGCTTGCCGCTGGCCGTCGGCCGGCTCGACGTCGCCTACAACGGCACGTACATGAACCGCTTCGACGTGACGAGCCCCGGCGGCACCGTGTCGCACGAAGTCGCGACGATCGTGCAGCCCGACGGCTCGCCGGTGATCAGCACCGGCCCGTTCACCGGGCAAGGCGTGGTGCTGCGGTGGAAGCACAACCTGACTGTCGCCTACACACTCAAGCAGTGGACGGCGGCGCTCACGCAGCACTACACGTCGCGCTATCGCGCCGGCGACGACCTGAACGGCAACCCGACCTACGTCGGCTCGTACTCGATCTTCGACGCGAACCTCACGTACTCGGGCATCAAGGACCTGACGCTCTCGCTCGGCGCCAAGAACGTGTTCGACAAGCAGCCGGCGATCTACGTCTTCGTGAGCAACCAGTTCCAGTACGGCTACGACATCTCGCAATACGATCCGCGCGGGCGCTTCGTCTACTTCAGGGCGACGTACCGCTTCAAGTGATGGGGTCGACACGCATCCAGACGTCCTCTGCCGAGAGGACACTTTCGATGGCTGCCGGCAACGGCAGCCATCTTTTTCATTCGACCGCGGCAGCGCTCGCCGCGCTTGCCCTCGGCTGCGCGAGCGCGCAACCGGCGCCGCGTTGCGACGGCCCCGAAGCGCGGCAGTTCGATTTCTGGGTCGGCGAGTGGCAGGTGTTCGACTTCGCCAGCGGCAAGCCCGCCGGCATGAGCCGCATCGAGAAGCTGTACGGCGGCTGCGTGCTGCGCGAGAACTGGACCAGCGATGGCTTCCAGGGCGGCAGCCTGAACACCTGGTGGAACGGCGACAAGCAATGGCACCAGGTCTGGATGGACCAGGCCGGCGCGCTGCGGCATTTCGTCGGCGGCCTGGCGGACGGCCGCATGGTGCTGGTCGCCCGGCAGCCCGACCCGAAGGATGCGACCCGCACCTTGCTCGTCCGGTTGAGCTTCACTCCCATCGCCGACGGCACGGTGCGCCAGTACTCGGACACGTCGTCCGACGGCGGAACCAGCTGGCGCGCGCGCTACGATTTTCTCTACAGGCGGATCCAATGAACTTGCGACGACTTTTCCCGCGCGGCGTGGCCGCGCTCCTGGCGCTGGGCGGCACCTGCGCGAACGCGGCGTGCGACGCGCCCGAGTACCACCAGTTCGATTTCTGGACCGGGCACTGGAACGTCACGAAGCAGGACGGCAGCCCGGCCGGCGAGAACCGCATCACGTCCGAATACGGGGGCTGCGTGGTGCACGAGCGCTACACGACCCCGCGCGGCTACGCCGGCGAAAGCCTGAACACCTGGGACGCCGCTCGCAAGGTGTGGCACCAGACATGGGTGGACAACTCGGGCACCTTGCTCCTGCTCGAAGGCGGCCTGCAGGGATCGTCCATGGTGATGGAAGGCGCCGGGTTCGACGACGGCCACGCCGTGCGTCACCGCATCACGTGGACGCCCAACGCGGACGGCTCCGTCCGGCAGCACTGGGAAACCGCGGGCGCGGACGGGAAATGGGCCACGGTGTTCGACGGCATGTACCGGCGCAAGTGACGCGCGCGGCGGCGCGCTCAGTGCTTCAGGTTCGTGATGCCCGCCGAGACGTGGCCCGAAGGCACGTGCCGCGCCGCATGGTCGACGTGGCCGGTCTGGTCGTCGAAGAAGAAGTCGGGCTCGAACTCGCGCAGGAACTCGCCCTTGGGCAAGCCGCCGAGGAACATCGCCTCGTCGACGCGGATGTTCCACGCCATCAGCGTTCGGATCGCACGCTCGTGCGCCGGTGCGCTGCGCGCTGTGACCAGCGCGGTGCGCACGCGCATGGGCGAGGTGCCGGCCTGCTGCAACAAATGCAGGGCCGCCAGGAAAGGCTTGAACGGGCCGGCGCGAAGCGGCTGCAGCGCGTGGCTCAGCTCGTGCTGCTGGAAGGCGTCGAGCCCTTCGCGCTGGAACACCTGTTCGGCCTCGTCGGAGAAGATCACCGCGTCGCCGTCGAACGCGATGCGCACTTCATGCGGCCAGCTCGTGCCCGCGAGCACCGATTCGGTCAGCACGCGCGCCGCCGGGAATCCCGCCGCGAGCGCTTCGCGCACGTCGTCGGCGTTGGCCGACAGGAACAGTTTCGCGCCGAGCGGCCGCAGGTAGCGATACGGCGCGCGCCCTTGCGTGAAAACGCCGCGCACCAGCTTCACTTCGTTCGCCGCGCCGGAGCGGAACACCCGCATGCCGGACACGGGGTCGTTGCGCGAAAGGATCACGACCTCCACGCGCTGCGCCTTGTCGTCGTTGAACGCGAGCAGCTTCTTGATCAACGAGAACGCGATGCCCGGCCGCGCAGGCACGTCGAGCCGTTCGAGCTGCAGCTTCATGTACGCCGCGGGGTCGCCCGACTCGAACAGCGCGTTCTCCTCCTCGAAGTCGAACAGCGCCCGCGAGGAGATCGCGACCACCAGCTTGTCGTCGAGCGTCGCTGCCATGGCTGCTTAACGCGTCATTTGACGAATTGGTTGAGCTGGATGATCGGGAGCAGCACGGCCAGCACGATCATCATCACGACGCCGCCCATGGCGACGATCAGCAGCGGCTCGAGCACGGTCGCGAGTTGCATCGCGCGCCGTTGCACCTCGGCGCCGAGCTGGTTGGCGGCGCGCTGCAGCATCTGCGGCAGCTGCCCGGTCTGTTCGCCCATGCGCGCGAACATCGGCAGCAGGCCGGGGAAGCGCTTTTTCTGCGCGATCGCCGACGCGAGCGGCGCGCCTTCGCGCACCAGCACCAGCGCGTCCATCGCATCGGCGCGCATCGCGCGGTTGTTCAGCGTCTCGGCCGCGGCCTGCAATGCGCGCAGGATCGGCACGCCCGCGCCCGCGAGCATCGCCAGCGTGCTCGCGAAGCGCGCCGCGTTGTAGCCGCGCGAGAGCCGCCCGATCACCGGCAGCTGCAGCCAGCCGGCGTCGAATGCTTCGCGCGTCGCCGGGTTGCGCAGCGCGATGCGCAGGACCACGAAGCCCGCAATGGCCAGCAGCAGCGCCAACCAGCCCCAGTGGCGGATGAGGCTGCCGATCGCCAGCATCATCACGGTGAGGAAGGGCAGCGCGCGCTTGGTCCCCGCGAAGACGTTCGCCACCTGCGGCACGACATACGTGACCAGGAACATCACGATCGCGAATGCCACGACGGTGACGATGGCCGGGTAGAGCGCCGCGCCCATCAGGCGCGCGTTGAGCGCCTGCCGCTCCTCGAGGTCGTCGGCCAGCCGCTCGAGCACGAGGCCGAGGCCGCCGCTTTGTTCACCGGCACCGACGACGGCCACGTAGATCTC
>DATBPW010000376.1:0-4434 GCA_036561125.1 Ramlibacter sp.
ACTTCAGTGCCGACTGAGGGGTTACGGCAATGAAGAACGCACTAACGCGGGAATGAAGAGCGCAATAAAAAAGCCGCCCCGAAGGGCGGCTTTCAAGTTTCTTCATGTCGCGCTGGCACAAGGCCAGCTGCGCTTTTAGAACGCGTGACGCAGGCCGATGTCGATGCCCGACGAGCCACCGTTCACGTTCGCCGCGCCGGCCACGGCACCGAGGCCGCCGGAGCTGAACGAACCGGCCGTCTGGGCGGCGCCACCGGAGTTGCCCACGTGCGCGTAGTACGCGTAGACCGCGGTGCGCTTGCTCAGGTTGTGCACGTAGCCGAGCGCCCACTTGGTGGCGCGCGCATCCGGCGTCGCGGCGATGCCGCTGACCTTGTCGCGGCTGTAGGAAACCAGCACGTCGCCGGCGCCCACGCCCCAGTCGAGGCCCAGGCCCCAGCCTGCCGCCTTGACCGTGTTGCCCAGAGCGACGGCGTCGTCGGCCTTCTGGCGGAAGATCTGGGCCATGGCCTTGATCGAACCGAAGGTGTACGAACCGCCCCAGTTCAGGTCGGTGAAGTTGCCTTCCGGAACCGCGGCCAGGCCGAGCAGGCTGGCCGTGTTGGTGCCGGCAGCGTAGGTCGTGCGGCCATAGGCGATCGCCGTGTTGATCGGGCCCTGGCCGTAGCCGACGCGCAGGCCGACGTAACGGCCGTTGTCCTGGGTGCCGCGCACCACAGCGTAGCCGGTCGCCGTCTGGTTGTCGGGGCGGTTGCCGAACGCGTACATGGCCTGGCCGAAGAAGCCGCCCATGTTCGCCGGCAGGAAGTAGCCGACCGAGTTGGACGCGCGCACGAACGTGCCCGCGAAGCCGACGCCCGTGTAGCCGCCCAGCGTGGCGCCCACCGAGTTCGTGCCGAACGGATCGTAGATCGTGTAGTTCCAGAACGACGGCGTGTAGTCGCGGCCGACGCGCAGTTCACCGAAGCCGCCCGACAGGCTGACCGTCGAACGGCGGTTGAACGTGAGGCCGCCGGCGGCGATGTCCGTCGTCTGGTTGTTAGTGGTGGTGCCCGACGAGCTGGAGCCGTTCATCGGGGCCAGCGCGCCTTCAAGCCAGAAGCTGGCGGACATGCCACCGCCGAGGTCCTCGACGCCGCGGAAGCCGAGGCGGCTGGACGAGTTGGACGACGGCGTGATGCCGCTCAGCGTGCCGGAATTCGTCTTGACGCGCTGGTAAGCCAGGTCGACCACACCGAACAGCGTCACGGACGATTGAGCAAAGACCGCGCCGCTTGCAGCGAGCGCAGCCAGAGCAATCAGGGACTTTTTCATGCAAGTTTCTCCAAGGTTAAACGAAGGGCTCCGGTGAGAGGGGAACACGAACGATGGGCAGCATCGATGGCTCCCGCCGGATCCCCGGGCCAACCTCCTTTTGGGAAGTTGATCCAATTGCACCAGACCCCGTTTTTGCGCGCAAAGTATTTAGGCTTCAGGGCCCTGTTTCGTTGCACATGGACAACAGGGAGAAATGGCCGAGTGGAAGCCGCGCAACACCCTCTGCGGGGGTTTCGGATGGCGAAAAGTTCCTGTGGAATTCCTGACGGCCGGCGGCCGGCCGCGTAGGGTGCGCGTGAGTGCCTAAACTCGCGGGATGGACTCGATTCTTGCCGCCGCCGACAGCGCGCTGCGCACCTTGTTCGCGAAGCCGCGCGCGATGCGCGCATGCCCCATCGTGCCCGCCGATGAAACGAAGCTGCGCCCCGAGGAAAAGCGCGAAGCCGCGGCGCTGATGCGAGTGAACCACGTCGGCGAAATCTGCGCGCAAGCGCTCTACACCGCGCAGGCACTGGCCACGAGCAACCCCGAGTTGCGCCGGCACTTCGAGAAGGCCGCGGACGAAGAGACGGACCATCTCGCGTGGACGGCCGCGCGCCTGAAGGAACTCGGCGACCGGCCGTCGCTGCTCAATCCCATCTGGTATGCGGGCGCCTTCGGCGTTGGCCTGCTCGCCGCGCGCTTCGGCGATCGCGTGAGCCTGGGCTTCGTCGTGGAAACGGAGCGGCAGGTCGAGCAGCACCTGCAGGGCCACCTGGACCGGCTGCCCGCGCACGATCACGCATCGCGCGCGATCGTGGCGCAGATGAAGGACGACGAAGCGGCACATGCCGCGAGCGCTCTCGATGCCGGCGGCGTCGAGTTGCCGCCGCCGGTCAAGCAACTGATGCGTGCCGCCGCGAAGGTGATGACCACCACCGCGCACTACGTTTGAAGGGCTGCGCCCCCTGCGGCGCTACGCCGGCACGACCTCGAAGCTCGTCGTGATGTCCGCAGTCTTGCCCAGCATGATCGTCGCCGAGCAGTACTTGTCGTGGCTGAGCGCGACCGCGCGTTGCACGGCATCGGCGGGAATGTCGCGGCCCGTCACCGCAAAGTGCATGTGGATCTTCGTGAAGACCTTCGGGTCCGCCGGCGCGCGCTCGGACGTGAGCTTCACCGTGCAGCCGCGCACGTCATGGCGGCCGCGCTTGAGGATCAGGACGACGTCGTAGGCGGTGCACCCGCCCGCGCCGGCGAGCACGGTCTCCATGGGCCGCGGCGCGAGGTTCTGCCCGCCGTTCTGCGGCTTGTCCGCGTCGGGCGCGCCGTCCATGACGAGCACATGTCCGCTGCCCGTCTCGGCGATGAAACCCATGCCCGACCGCGCACCCGTGGCGCCGGTCCAACTCACTGTGCATTCCATGACGTTTCCCGAGGCTGGCTGCTGCATCGCAGCATCGTTGTGGCTATACTGGTTCGCAGGATAACCACCGTTTGTCTCCTCCACCTCCCTTGGTGGATTTAGCCCCCAGACTCACAAGGTCCGGGGGCTTTTTTCGTTCGTCCAGCACGCGATCCGGGCTGCTCTGCCGCGCGCCCTATCATTTCGCGTTCCATGACCAAGAAGCACCTGCAGCCCGCCGACTACCTGAAGAAGATCCTCACCGCGCGCGTGTACGACGTCGCGGTGGAGTCGGCGCTCGAACCCGCGAAGAACCTCAGCCGCCGGTTGCACAACAAGGTCCTGCTCAAGCGCGAGGACCAGCAACCGGTGTTCTCGTTCAAGCTGCGCGGCGCGTACAACAAGATGGCGCACCTGGCGCCCGAGCAGTTGAAGCGCGGCGTGATCTGCGCGTCCGCTGGCAACCACGCGCAGGGCGTCGCGATGTCGGCGCATCGGCTCGGAGCGCGCGCGGTGATCGTGATGCCGGTGACGACGCCGCAAGTGAAGGTCGACGCGGTCAAGGCGCTCGGCGGCGAAGTGGTGCTGCACGGCGACAGCTATTCGGACGCGTACGAACACGCGGTGGCGCTCGAGCGCAAGCACGGCCTCACGTTCGTGCACCCGTTCGACGACCCCGACGTGATCGCGGGCCAGGGCACGATCGCAATGGAGATCCTGCGCCAGAACCAGGGCCCGCTCGACGCGGTGTTCGTCGCGATCGGCGGCGGCGGCCTCGTCTCCGGCGTGGCGAACTACATCAAGGCCGTGCGCCCCGAGATCAAGGTGATCGGCGTGCAGATGAGCGACTCCGACGCGATGGCGCAATCGGTTTCCTCGAACAAGCGGGTCACGCTGCCCGACGTCGGCCTGTTCTCCGACGGCACCGCCGTCAAGCTGGTCGGCGAGGAAACGTTCCGCATCGCGCGCGAGCTCGTCGACGAATTCATCACCGTCGACACCGACGCCGTGTGCGCCGCCATCAAGGACGTCTTCATCGACACGCGCAGCATCGTCGAGCCCGCCGGTGCGCTGGCGGTCGCCGCGATCAAGCAGTACGTCGCGGCGAAGAAGACCAGGGGCGAAACCTACGCGGCGATCCTGTGCGGCGCCAACATGAACTTCGACCGCCTGCGCTTCGTCGCCGAGCGCGCCGAGGTGGGCGAGGAACGAGAGGCGCTTTTCGCCGTGACGATCCCCGAGGAACGCGGCAGCTTCCGGCGTTTCCTCGAAGTGATCGGCGCCTTGCCCGGTGGCGCGCGCAACGTCACCGAATTCAACTACCGCATCAGCGACGCGAGCAGCGCGCACGTGTTCGTCGGACTCACGACGCACGGCAAGGGCGAGTCGGCGAAGATCGCCGCCAATTTCGTGAGGCACGGCTTCGCGACGGTCGACCTCACGCACGACGACCTCGCGAAGGAGCACGTGCGCTACATGGTGGGCGGCGTGTCGCCGCTGGCGCACGACGAGCGGCTGCTGCGCTTCGTGTTCCCGGAGCGTCCCGGGGCGCTGACGAAGTTCCTGTCGCACATGCGCCCGACATGGAACATCTCGCTGTTCCACTACCGCAACCAGGGCGCCGACTACGGCAAGATCCTCGTGGGCATGCAGGTGCCGCAAGGCGACGCGAAAGCGTTCGCCTCGTTCCTGGGCACGCTCGGTTACCCGTACGTGGAAGAAACCGCGAACCC
>DATBPW010000377.1:0-11819 GCA_036561125.1 Ramlibacter sp.
GGCCGGAACCACTCGCCGGCCACGCCGGGCATCACGGCGACGGGCAGGAAGATCGCGATGATCGAGAACGTGGTCGCGGCGACGGCCAGGCCGATCTCCGCCGTGCCGTTGCGCGCGGCCGTCACGCGGTCCTCGCCGCGCTCCATGTGGCGCACGATGTTCTCGCGCACGACGATCGCGTCGTCGATCAGCACGCCGATGGCGAGCGACAGGCCGAGCAGCGTCATGAAGTTCAGCGTGAAGCCGCACAACCACACGGCGATGAACGCCGCGATCGCCGAGGTCGGCAGGCTGGTCGCGGTGATCAGCGTGGAGCGCCACGAATTGAGGAACAGGAACACCACGAACACCGTCAGCAGCGCGCCGAGCGACAGCGCGTGGATGACGTTGTTCAGGTTGTCCTGCGCGCTCTCGCCGCCGTCATAGGTGATGTCCAGGTGCGTGCCTTCGGGCAGGGTCTTGTTGATCTCGTCGATCATCGCGTGCACGCGCCTGGCCACCGTCACCGTGCTCGCGTCGCGCGCGCGGGTGACGTACATGCTTACGTTCGGGTGGGCGCTGCGCAGGCTGAAGCTGTCTCGCTCCGCGAAACCGTCGATCGTGCTCGCGAGTTGACCGAGCCGCACGATCTGGTCGCCGTTGCGCTTGACGATGATCTGCCCGAACTCCGCCGGCGATTCGATGCGCCCGATCAGGCGGATGCTCTGGTCCTTCAGCGGGCCGACGATGCGGCCCACCGGCGCGTTCGTGTTGGCGCCTTGCAGCGCGAGGATCACGTCGGCCACCGACACGTTGTATTCGCGCAGGCGGTCGGCCTTGATCAGCACCGACAGCTCGCGCTTGAGCGAACCGGCGATGTCGACCGTGGCCACGCCGTCGATCCCGCGGAACTTGTCGGCGAGCACGTCCTCGGCCAGGCGCGAGATCTCCGACTGCGACTGCGTCGCCGACGACAGCGCGATGTTCATGATCGGGTCGGAGCTCGGGTCGATGCGCTGCAGGACGGGCTCGCGCATTTCCACCGGCAGCTTGTAGCGCACGGTGGCGATGGCGTTGCGCACGTCGTCGCTCGCCTCGATCATGTTGCGGTTGAAGTTGAAGATGATGACGAACTGCGCCTGGCTGTCCTTGGCCGTCGACCTCATCTCGTACACGCCCGTGATGCTTTGCAGCGCCTTCTCGATGCGGTTGATCACCTCGCGCTCGACCGTGTCGGGCGACGCGCCGGGATACGGGATCGTCACGACGAGCACGGGCTGCTGCACGTCGGGGATCTCGTTGACGCGCAGCTTGGTGAGCGCGAGCACGCCGAACGCCATCAGCGCGATGATCAGGACCACCGTCGCCACCGGGCGGCGGATCGAAAAATCCGACAGGAACATGGCGGCTCCTTAGGGCTTGGCCGCTTCGGCCGTGCGCCCCGACGGGGCGGTGACGGCGGAGGGCACGTCCTTGACGGCCTGGCCGTCCTTCAGCGTCGCGATCGGGTTGCGCAGGACACGGTCGCCGTCGACGATGCCGCCGCGCACGACCCAGTCGCCGCGGCGCGGATCGCGGTCGCCCAGCGCGAGCGTCACCTTGTGCAGCACCTTGTCCTTGATGCGCCACGCATACGACTTCTCGCCGTCGCGCACGATCGCCGAATCGGGAAGCATCAACGCGCTGGCCGTCGAAGCTTCGACGCGCCCTTCCGCGTACAGGCCGGCCAGGCGCGCGGGCGCGTCGCCGGCGATCTCGACGATCACCTCGACCTGGCGCGTCGTCGGGTTGGCGGTGGGCGCGACGAACTTCACCTTGCCCGCGAAGTCCTGCTTGCCGTAGCCGTTGACGCGGAACGTCACCGGCTGGCCCACCTTGACCAGCTGGATGGCATCGGAGGAGATCAGGCCTTCGAAGCGCAGGCTGCGCGGATCGATCACCTTCAGCAATTCCTTTCCGACTTGCGCCGTGTCGCCGGCGGACACCTTGCGGTCCGCGACGATGCCGTCGAACGGCGCGCGAACTTCGGTGCGCTCGAGCTGCTGGCGCGCGCCCACCAGGCGCGCCTTCGCCGCCGACAGGTCGCTTTGCGTCGTGTTGCGACGGATCTCGGCGTCCTCGAGCTGCTGCGCCGAGGCCATGCCCTGGTCGCGCAAGGTCTTCATGCGCTGGTGCTGGCGCTCGGCCTGGTCGAAGGCCTGCGACGCGGCGCGCGCGGCCTCCTGCGCCGACACGAGGCTGTCGCGGATGGATGTGTCGTCCAGGCGCACGAGCAGGTCACCGCGCTTGACCGGCTGGCCGTTCTCCTTGAGCACGGCCATCACCACGGTGGAGACTTCGGCGCGCAGGTCGGCTCGGCGCTCCGGCTCGATGCTGCCGGTCACCAGCGGGCCGGCCGACAGCGCGCCGGTCTTGACAACCAGCACGTCCTCGGGCGTGACCTGGATCATCGGCGGCGCGGCGGCTTGCGCCTTGGCATCGGCGCTGATGCGGTTGCAGCCGGCCAGCGCGAGTGCGAGGGCGACCGCCACCAGGGAAAAGTTGGAACGCATGAATCTCCTCCGGGCATGGGCGAAGCTTGTGGCCTCGCCCGCGTTTATAGGTCCTTGGCTTACAAGGCTCATCCACCATGCGACGGAACGCAGTATGGCGCGATGGAATGCGGGATGACGGGTATTTTCTGCGATCGCCGACCCCGCCTCCTGCTGCGCGCTGACAGGAGACCGTGCGCCGCGTTTCCATAGTCACGGTCATGGACGAGCCCACCCACGCCAACGAGAGCCGCTTCTGGGACGAGGTCGCGGACTGGATCATCGACAGCCCCGAGGACGACGGCGACACCGCCATGGACGAGATCGAGTCCATGCTGCGCGACCTGCGCGACGACCTCGAGCCCTGACGGCCGCGGTTCCCGGCGACGCGCGCGAGCGACTCGCGCGCCTTCTTCCCCTGCGTCCTTGATCTCGATCAAACCCGACCGCCCGTGCGGGTTTGCAAATGAAAATGATTTGCATTAAGATCGATTCAAGTCCTGAAGGAAAGAAATCCATGCCCACGACCCGCCGCTCGCTTGCCGTCGCACTGGCCGGACTGCTGATCGCAGCCGGGGCCGTTGCCGCGGCCGAGCCCGAGGTGACGCTCGTCATCAAGAACCACCGTTTCGAGCCGGCCGAGATCAAGGTCAAGGCCGGCGAGCGCGTGAAGCTCGTCGTGCACAACCAGGACGCGACGCCCGAGGAATTCGACAGCCACAGCCTCAATCGCGAAAAGGTGATCCCCGGCGGGCAGAAGGGCACGGTCTACATCGGCCCGCTCAATCCGGGCCGCTACCCTTTCATCGGCGAATACAACGAGAAGACCGCGCAGGGCGTGGTCGTGGCGGAGTAGCCGCGCCATGTTCGCCGCCGCGCTCATCGTCTTTCGCGAATCGCTCGAAGCCGCGCTGTTCGTCGGCATCGTCGCGGCCGCCACGCGCGGCATCTTCGGCCGCGGCCGCTGGCTCGGCGCGGGCGTCGCACTCGGCGTCGTCGGCGCGCTGGTGCTTGCGGCGATGGCGCCGCACGTCAGCGGCTGGTTCGACGGCCTCGGGCAGGACGTGATCAACATCGTCGTGCTGTCCGTCGCGCTCGCGATGCTGCTGTGGCATTGCATCTGGGTCGCGGCGCACTCGAAGGAGATGGCGCTGGAAGCGCGGCGCCTCGGTGAATCGGTCGCGCAAGGCGAACACACGCCCTGGGCCCTGATGATCGCAGTCGCGCTCGCCGTGCTGCGCGAAGGCGCCGAGACGGTGCTGTTCGTCGCCGGCGCAGTGACCGGCGGCAACACCGCGCCCACCGAAGTGACCGGCGCGGTGCTGATCGGCGTCGCGCTCGGCGCGAGTGCCGGCACCATCATCTATGCCGGCCTCGCGCGCATCCCGACGCGCCACATCTTCAACACGACCAACGTGCTGATCGCGATCCTGGCCGGGTCGATCGCCAGCCAACTGGTCAAGACGCTCGCGCAAGCCGGCTTCCTCGAGCGCTGGACCGCGCCGGTGTGGGACACGTCGACGCTGCTGTCGCCGGATTCCGCGCTCGGCACTTTCCTGCACGCGCTGGTCGGCTACGACGCGACGCCATCGGCCGCGCAACTGGCTTCGTACATCGCGGTGCTCGTGCTGATTTTCGCGGGCACGCGGATCATGCGGCGAAGTCCGCCGTCGCCGTCGGCCCGCACCGCCTGACAACAACCTCCCGGAGAAACTTGATGCGTACCACCGTCCTGGTGGGGGCTTCGCTCGCCCTCGCTTCCGCCCTGATGACCCTGCCGAGCATTTCGCGCGCGGACCCGAACGACTACGTGCACACGCCGATCGTCCAATACGGCGAGCGCGAGATCGACTTCAAGGCCGGCACTTCGAAATTGCGCGACGGCACCAGCGACAGTGCGCAGTCGCTGGGCCTCGGCTACGGCGTGACGCAGCGCTGGTTCACCGAGTTCTATGCCAAGTGGCACCAGACGCCGGACGAAGGCAAGGGCTTCGACGCGTGGGAATGGGAGAACCTGTTCCAGCTCACCGAGACCGGCAAGTACCCCGTGGACGTCGGCGTGCTGCTCGAGATCGAGCGCCCGAAGGATCGCAGCGCAGGCTACGAGCTGAGCTGGGGCCCGCTGTTCCAGATGGACGTGACGAACAAGGTCCAGGCCAACCTGAACTTCCTGTGGACGAAGCACGTGAGGGCGGAAGCCGCCGGTCCCGCCGAGCTGGGCTACCAATGGCAACTGAAGTACCGCTTGCGGCCCGAATTCGAATTCGGCGCGCAGGGCTTCGGCGGCGTGGGGCCGTGGGACCACTGGGCGCCGGGCTCGGAGCAGTCGCACGTCGCCGGGCCCGCGATCTTCGGCAAGTTCAAGGTCGGCCAGAGGCAGGTGATCAACTACAACGCCGCCGTGCTGTTCGGCCTGAACAACGGCGCGCCGCGCAACACGCTGCGCGTCCAAGCCGAATACGAGTTCTGAGCCATGCGCAAGCGGCTCTGGGCCGCGGACTTCAAAGTCGCCGTCGATGTGTTCAACCTCTTCGACAGGAAGGCCTCCGACATCGACTACCATGACGTGTCGCGCCTGCCGGGTGAACCGGCGCAGGGCGTGGCGGACAACCACTTCCACCCTGTCGAACCTCGCACTGCGCGCATGACGCCGACTGCGAATTTCTGAAGGCGCCTTCGCGCGGCTGTCCTACAGCCGCCGCTTGAGCTGCGCAACAACAATCACGTCACCCATGGAGTTCCTTCGTCGCTGCGGCGCCGCGCTCGGCCGCCATCCCTGGCGCCTGCTGTGGCTGCTCGCCCTCATTCCCGTCGGGCTTGCCGCGTGGGTCGCAACGCTGGTGCCGCAAACGCCGACCGCGCAGCAGATTCGCACCGTGCGCGAGCGCCAGCCCAGCGTGCTGATGTCCGAGGACGGCCAGGTGCTCGCCACGTTCCGCGCCACCAATCGCGAGTGGGTCAAGCTGGCCGAGGTGTCGCCGCAAGTGCTCGATGCGCTCATCGCGACCGAAGACCAGCGCTTTTTCGACCACAACGGCCTGGACATCAAGCGCACGATCTCGGCCGCGCTGCACACGCTGGGCGGCGACCTGCAGGGCGGCTCGACGCTGTCGCAGCAGCTCGCGCGCAACATGTTCCCCGAGGAGATCGGGCGCGCGCCGACGCTCGAGCGCAAAGTCAAGGAAGCGATCACGGCGCTCAAGCTCGAGCACATGTACACCAAGGACGAGATCCTGGAGATGTACCTGAACACGGTGCCGTTCCTCTACAACGCGTACGGCATCGAGATGGCCGCGCGCACCTATTTCGACAAATCCGCCGGCGACCTCGACACGCTGCAGGCCGCCACGCTGATCGGCATGCTCAAGGGCACGAGCTATTACAACCCCGTGCTCAACCCCGAGCGTGCTGTGGCCCGGCGCAACATCGTGCTGCGCCAGCTCGTGAAGCAAGGCAAGTTGCAGACGGCTGAATTCGATCGCCTGAAGCAGGAGCCGCTCGGCCTCGACTTCGCGAAGCAGGAAGAAGACCTGGGCCCCGCCCCGCACGTCGCGCAGCAGCTCAAGAGCTGGCTGATCTCGTGGGCCGACAAGCGCGGCTACAACCTCTACGCCGACGGCCTCGTCGTGCGCACCACCATCGATTCGCGGCTGCAGGCGATCGCGGTCGACGCGGTCACGCGCGAAGCCGACAAGCTGCAGGCGATCTCGGACAAGACGTGGTCGCCGCGCGCCCGCGCGAAGCGCCTGCCGCCGGACCTCGCGCGCACCAAGCCGCGCCTCGAAGCGGCGTTCCTCGCGCAGGACCCGTCCAACGGGCACATCAAGGCGTGGGTGGGCAGCCGCGATTTCAGGCTGGACCAGTTCGACCACGTGCAACAGGCCAAGCGCCAGCCCGGCTCGACGTTCAAGCCCTTCGTGTACGGCGCGGCGTTCGACATGGGCATCGGGCCGAACGAGCTGTTCATCGACCAACCCGTGCAGATCCAGCTGGACGACAAGACGGTGTGGAAGCCCGGCGATGTGCACGAGGCGAATTACCAGCCGACCACGTTGCGCGACGGGCTCGTGTATTCGCTCAACTCGATCACCGCGCAGCTCGTGCAGCGCGTGGGCGTGCACCACGTCGCCGAACTCGCGCAGGCCATGGGCGTGCGCCAGAGCAGGCTCGATGAGGTGCCGTCGCTCGCGCTGGGCACGAGCCCCGTCACGCTCAAGGAGATGGTGTCGGCGTACAGCACCATCGCGGACAACGGCCGCTACGTCGAGCCCGTGCTCGTGCTGCGCATCGAGGATCGCAAGGGCCGCGTCATCGACGATTTCCAGCCATCCGCGTCCGAACAGGCGCTGCCGGCGCGCACCGACCAGACGCTGCTCGACGTGATGCGCGGCGTGGTCGATCGCGGCACGGGTGCGGCGATCCGCTCGCGCTTCGGCCTGCGCGGCGACCTCGCCGGCAAGACGGGCACCACGCAGGACAATACCGACGGCTGGTTCATGCTGATGCACCCGCACCTCGTCGCGGGCGCGTGGGTCGGATTCAACGACGCGCGCATCACGATGGGTGACTCGTGGGGCCAGGGCGCGCGCAACGCGCTGCCGATCGTCGGCGATTTCTTCCAGCACACCGAGAAAGCGAAGCTCGTGGACGCCGGCGCGAAATTCGACGCGCCGCACGACACGAGCCAGCCCGATCCGGATGCGCTGGCGCGCATGCAGGACATCGCGAACGGCCTGCTCGCGGCGACCCAGCAGCAGCCCACGCCCGCGGGCGATGCAGCGGGCGGTGATGCGCTCGTCGCCGTGCCGGCCATGGCCGGTGACACGTGGGTGCCCGAGCGCCCACGCAACACGCAGTACCAGGATCCGCCGGCGTACGCGCCGCCGCCACAGCCGCGCGCGCCGATCGTCGTGCCCTTGCAGCCCGTGCCGGGCGATCCGCGCTTCTCGGGCGCCTACGGCGGCGACGCGCCGTACGGGCCCGCCCCCGAGCCGCGCCGCCGCGAGGAGCGCCCGCCGCTCACGGCCGAAACGGGCATCCCGATCCTGCGCTCGTATTAGGTATGCTCGTCCTTCATGGAAACGATGAAGGGCTCCTGCCACTGCGGCGCAATCCGGTGGGAATTCGACGGCCGCCCCGATGATGCGACTGCGTGCAACTGCACCGTGTGCCGCCGCTACGGCGTGCTGTGGGCCTACGACTGGGAAGGCGAACGCATCCGCACCGCGGGCACGACGCACGCGTACATGCGCGGCAAGGCCATCGAATTCCATTTCTGCCCGAACTGCGGCTGCGTCACGTTCTGGCGTGGCCACCATCCGTCTTCCGATGGTCGCCGCCGCATCGCCGTGAACCTGCGGCTCGCCGAGCCGGACGCTGTTGCCGACATCCCGGTTCGCCACTTCGACGGCTTCGGCAAGTTCGAAGACCTGCCCGACGACGGGCGCTGTGTCGGCGACTACTGGTTCTAGCGTTCAGTGCCTGCGCGCCAGTTGCGCGGCGCGTTCCAGCAGCAACTCGCGCTCGCGCGCGTTGTTCGCGAGCATCGCGGCGCGCTCGAACTCTTCGCGCGCCTCGTCGTTGCGCCCGAGCTTCGCCAGCAAGTCGCCGCGCACGCTCGGCAGCCACTGGTAGCTGCGCATCGCCTTGTCCTGCGCGATCGCATCGATGATCGCGAGCCCCGCGGCCGGGCCATCGGCCATGCTCACGGCCACGGCGAGGTTGAGCTCGACGACCGGTGACGGCGCCACCTGCGCAAGCTGCGAATAAAGCTGCGCGATGCGCTGCCAGTCGGTGTCTTGCGCTTGCGCCGCGCGCGCATGGCACGCCGCGATCTCGGCTTGCAACAGGTAAGGGCCCGCCGGCACGCCGAGCGCATGCGCGCGCTCGATCGCAGCCAGGCCGCGCCGAATCAGCTGGCGGTCCCAGCGCATGCGGTCCTGCTCCAGCAGCAGGACGGGACGCCCTTGCGCATCGGTGCGCGACTTCGCGCGCGACGATTGCAATTCCATCAGCGCGACGAGGCCGTGCACCTCGGGCTCGGCCGGCGCCAGCTCGGCCAGCATCCGGCCCAGGCGCAGCGCCTCGTCGCAGAGGGCGGGCCGCAACCAGTCCTCGCCCGTCGTGGCGGTGTAGCCTTCGTTGTAGATGAGGTAGATCGCTTCGAGCACCGACGCGAGCCGTTGCCCGAGCGCGTCGGGTGCGGGCAACTCGAAGGGCACTTTCGCTTCGCCGAGCGTCTTCTTCGCGCGCACGATGCGCTGCGCGATTGTCGGCTCCGGCACGAGATAGGCGCGCGCGATCTCGTGCGTCGTCAGGCCGCCCAGCAGCTTGAGCGTCAACGCCACGCGCGCCTCGGCGGGCAGCACCGGATGGCACGCCATGAAGACGAGCCGCAGCATGTCGTCGCCGATCGGGTCCTCCTGCGCGGCGGCCAGGGCGTCGACGAAGTCCGGCACGATCAGCGCCTCCCGCGCCTGCAGGTCATGGCCGATCTCCTCGTGCTTTCCGGCCGCGAGCTTCGTGTGCCGCAGGTGGTCGAGCGCGCGGTTCTTCGCCGCGGTCATCAGCCACGCGGCGGGGTTCGATGGGATGCCGTCGGCGGGCCATCGCTCCAGGGCGGAAACCAGTGCGTCCTGCGCGAGTTCCTCGGCCACGCCCACGTCGCGTGTCATGCGCGCCACGACGGCCACGATCTTCGCGGACTCGAGCCGCCAGACCGCCGCGATCGTGTCGTGCGTGGCCGAGTGCATCGGTCAGGCGGCGCCCTGGTGCTTCACTTCCGCGTTGGGAACCATGTGGACGAGTTCCCACACATGACCGTCCGGGTCGGCGAAGGCGTGGCCGTACATGAAGCCGTGGTCCTGCGGCTGGCGATGCGCCTTGCCGCCCGCGGCGACGGCCTTCTTCACCAGCGCGTCGACTTCCTCGCGGCTCGAGCACGACAGGCAGGTGAGCACTTCGGTCGTCTTCGTCGCGTCGGCGATATCGGTATCGATGAAGGTCTGGAAGAACGGCTTGACGAGCAACATCGCGAAGATGTTGTCGGCTATCACCATGCACGCGCCCTGCTCGTTGGTGAATTGCGGGTTGAACGAGAAGCCCAGCGCCTCGAAGAACGCACGGCTGCGCTGCATGTCGGCGATCGGCAGGTTGACGAAGATCTGGCGGCTCATGAGCGCGCTCCCGCCACCAGCTTCTCCACCTCTTCCGGCGAATAGAGCGGCCGCACTTCGATCTCGCACGTCGTGCCCTCGTCGAACGGCCGCGGGAATCGCTTCGTCCACTCGAGCGCCTCCTCGCGGCTGCGCACGTCGATGAGCGTGTAACCCGCGACGAGCTCCTTCGATTCGGTGAAGGGGCCGTCGATCACCCGGCGCTTGTCGCCGCCCTCGTAGCGGATGCGCCAACCCTTGCTGCTCGGCTGCAGGCCCGCCATGTCGAGCAAGACGCCCGCCCGCGCGAGCTCTTCGTGGAAGCGGCCCATGTCGTCGAAGATCTGCTGGAAGTTTTCGGGCATGCGGCCGGCTTCGGAAACGGCCGTCGCCTTGACCATGATCATGAACTTCATCGGTGCTCCTTTCGTGTCCGTACTTGCACGACGAAGGACGCGCGCGGGATTCGACAGCCGCGCTTACTTAAGCCGCTACGTATAGCAGGGCCCGGTCTCGCGCACTTCGATGGTGGCCCACTGCGCGGCCGGGCATTCACGCGCAATCGCGAGCGCCTGCTCGCGGGTGGGCACGTCCACGAGGAAGAAGCCGCCGACCATTTCCTTCGCTTCGGCGAACGGGCCGTCCGTCACATGCGGCTTGCCCGCGCGCACCTGCAGGCGCGCCGCGCTATCCAGCGACGTGAGCGATTCCACGCCGCGCAGCACGCCCCGCGCCTTCAGCGCATCGGCAAAGCGCAGCATGCGTTCGTACACCTCGTGCCCTTCGGCTTCGCTGCGTTGCTGCCGCTGCCCGACGGGCTCGTGGATAAGGAGCATATAAGACATGCGCGCCATGATAAGCAGTGCGCGGCGCTTGCCACAAGCGCGGCAGCCCGGGTAAAGCCGGGAACCAAACCGCGCCGACAGCGCAACTAAGGATCATGCAAGACGTGCCCGACCTCACTCTCGCCGCCGACGCCGGCGAGCCACCGGAATCCGTTGCCGTCGCCGCCGACGGCACCGTCTGTGCGTCGACGCCGCTGGGAACGCTGGTCGTCGAGCTGTCGCACGTGTCGGGCCGGCACGAGGTGATCACCAGCGTGCAGGCCGACATCGCCAGTTCGCCGACCGAGCTCGCGCGCTTTCCGCTGCGCAGCTTCCTCGCGCTCGTGCTGCGCGCGGTGCGCTCGCCGCGCATGCGCGGCTTCGAGCGGCTCGCGTCCGCGATGCGCGTGCCGCGGCGGTTGCGGCGAGCTCAATTGCTCGCGCTGGCGCAGTTCGTGCGAGTCAATTTCGACGCGCTGATGCTGCTCGCGCACGCGCCCGCGCGGCGCCGGCTCGCCTGAGGCAAGCACGCCGCGCGATTTGCTGGCAAAGTGTCGGGCTCCAACGACACGCCAGCCACCATGAACGCAACTGAAGAGATCGTGCGCCGCTACGGCAGCGGGCAATCGGTCAAACGCATCGAGGACGACGGCCTGCTGCGCGGCGCCGGCCAATACACCGACGATGTCGCGCCGCAGGGGCAACTGGCGATCTTCTTCCTGCGTTCGCCCTACGCGCATGCGCGCATCATCGCCACGGACGCGCAAGCGGCGCGCGCGATTCCCGGCGTGAAGCTCGTTCTCACCGGCGCCGATCTCGCATCCCAGGGCGTCAAGCCCGTGCCGGGCACGGCGGGATTCAAGCGCCCCGACGGCGGCGACGCCGTCACGCCGCCGCGCCGCGTGCTGGCGCACGAGGTCGTGCGCTATGTCGGCGAGCCCGTGGCGGCCGTCGTCGCGCAAACCTTGCAGCAGGCGAAGGACGCCGCCGAGGCGATCGCGGTCGACTACGAACCGCTGCAGCACGTGAGCACAGTCGAGGATGCGATGGCGCCCGGCGCGCCGGCGCTGTGCCCCGGCGTGGCGGACAACCTCGCGGCCGAAGCGCGGTGGGGCGACGCGGCGCAGTGCGACAAGGCATTCGCGAACGCAGCGCACGTCGTGTCGCTCGCGATCCACAACCAGCGCGTCGCCGCGGTGTCGATCGAGCCGCGCACCGTGCTCGCGTGGATGGCGGACGACGGCCGCCTCACGCTGCGCATGAGCACGCAGATGCCCTCGGGCGTGCGCAACACGCTGCAGGAGGTGCTGGGCCTCGAGCGCGAACAGCTG
>DATBPW010000378.1:0-7425 GCA_036561125.1 Ramlibacter sp.
CTCGAGGCGGTGGACGCGGTTGCGCAGTTGATGGCCGACTGGTTCCAGGATGCGGACCTGTCGCTCAGCAGCCTGATGCCGCTGCGCGGCGACACCGTCATGGGCGGCCTGAGCCACCAGACCTGACCTGTCCGTCACGGCGCGACGGGCAGGCTGTCGCAGCTGACCGGGTCCAGCACCGCGAACAGCACGAGGCAGGCCTTGACCTGCCTCGCATCGACCTTCGGCACGTCGACGGCGAAATGCGCCGACTCCCCCTGCACGAGCGACTTCGGCAGCGCCACGTACTTCTCGAACCTCACGTCACCCGCGCTGCCGAGCGCCTGCAGGTACACGTAGGCCTTGCCCATGTGGATGTTCGCGTCCGGCGGCGCGGGCCAGACGTTGTCGCCGGTCTTGCGCAGGTCCGCGCTCCACTTGCTCGACGTGCCGTCCCAATGCGCCTGCCACTGCGCGTCGGCGAAGCTGTCGAGGAAGGTGTGCTGCACCGGCGCGCTGCGACGCCGGAACAGGTGTGCGACCGGCGAGTGCGGATCGAACTCGTACCAGCGCTGGAATTCCTGTGAGTAATACAGCTTCGACGTGCCGGTGAACGCCTCGCTCGGGATGACGAAGCCGCGCTCGCGAATGGTGTGGAACTGGACGACCTGCGGCTTCTGCGCCATCACGTAGTCGTTGTCCCACTTCGCCATGAAGCCGCCCGGCAGGTGCGCGATGTGCGCATCGTTCAGGCCCACCATGTCAATCGCACGCAGTCCCGAGTAGTAGGGAATCGCGCCGGCATCGAGCACGGCGATCCGCGATTGCGGCGGAAGGTGCAAGTCGCGAATGTAGTGGCCCATGCGGATGTCGCCGAGGTCGCTGCGCGCCTGCGTGCGCGCTGCGGGCAGGAGCTGGGCGGATTGCAGCACGCCCGCGCCCGTGAGAAGGGCCGCGACCCCGACGAGAATCGTGGTGCGAGTGTCGGCGGCTAGGTACACGACGGACACCATCATGGGCAGCATCGGCACGAGGAAGCGATAGCCCAGCATCCAGTCGCCACCCACCAGCAGCGCGAAAGCGCTCTCGCCGCCGACGACGACCAGGACCAGCCAAGCCCACCACGCAAGCGTGCCCCGGCGCAGCAGGAGCGCGATCGTCGCCGCGGCCCAGGCCGCAACCAGCCACCAGTCGTCGCGCAGGAAGCCGTGCAGGTAGTACTCGCCGCGAACGAGCTGCGAATGCAGGTCGCCGGTTTTCGCCGACACGGTCGAGGGAAGCCACTCGCCGTACAGCGTGTGCCGCCACAGCAGCAGGAGCGCGGCGATGAATGCTGCCGTCGCGATCGTGACCCAGGCGTTGCGGTGGGTGCGTTTCGCGAACAACAGGCGCGACACTTCGAACACTGCGACGGTGCCGACGTACGCGAAGCCTTCGGGACGCGCCCAGGCGAGCAGGCCGAACGCGATGCCGGCCAGCACGTGGTCGCGCACCGAACTCGTCACGCAGCTCGCGCGGAAATACAGGTGGCACGCCAGCGCGAGCAGGAACGCGAACAGCACCGTGTCGAGCGCGCCTGCCGCCCACAGCGCCAGCGGCGCCAGCGCGAAATACATCGCGAGCAATGCGAGGAGGTGCAACGTTCCCGCTGGACGCAGCGCGGACACCGCACGCACGAGAACCCATCCGGTCGCGAGGTAGAGGCCGCATGCGAGCACTTTCGCGGTGACCAGCAGGTCGAACCCCGGCCATCCGGCGGCCGCCACGAGCAGTGTCCACAACGCACTCGAGAAACCTTCCACGCGCTCGCCGTTGAAGGTGAGGCCGTTGCCCGCGAGCAGGTTCTTCGCATAGACCAGCACGATGAACGTGTCGTCGGGCTGGAACATGCGGTACAGCCAGGCATGCGCGATGCCGGCGATGAAGGGAAGGAAGAGGACTGCGCGGCGCAACGTCAGATGTCGAGCTTGTTGAAGATGAAGCGGGGCAGGTGGCGCAGCACCAGCATGATCCAGCGCCACAGCGGCGGCGTGTACACGACGGGCGAGCCGCGCCGCGCACCGTCGACGATCTGGCGCGCGACGAGATCGACGCTCGCCAGCTTGCGCGGCCGCTCGCCGAGCCGCGCGGTCATCGGCGTCGCGGTCGGGCCCGGCTTCGCCAGCACGACCTTCACCGCGCTGGCCGCGAAGCGATGCTGCAGGCCTTCGACGTACCGCTCGACCAGCGCCTTGCCCGCGCCGTACACGTAGTTCCTGCGGCGGCCGCGATCGCCGGCGACCGAGCCGATCACGACGAGTGTGCCGCGGCCGGCCCGCTGCAGGTGCCCGGCAAATGCCTCGGCGAACAGCACGGGCGAAACGCCGTTGACCTGCAGCGCATTCCACGCGACGTCCAGATGCTCCTGGCACCCGGCCTGGTCCGGCAGCAGGCCGTGCGCGATGAGCACGATGTCCGGCGCGCCGGCTTCGCAGATCGCGCGGACCTGCGATTCGATCGCCGCCGGGTCCTCGAAATCCACCAGCGTGCTGTCGATGCGCGACGCCGGCGAGCGCACGCGCAAGTCCGCGGCGACGCGCTCGAGACGCGCGAGCTCACGGCCGCACAGCACCACGTCGGACGCTTGCTCGCGCAGCCACGCGCGAGCGCAGTGTTCCGCGATTGCGGACGTCGCCCCGACGATGACGATGCGCCGCATGGCTCAGCTCCCCACCAGGCGCCGCGACATCGCGGAGCTGATGCCGGGGTCGCGGAATTTCATGAATTCGGGAAGGCGCGGGTAGCCGCTCTCGAACAAGGCGCGCGGCATGCGCGCGTCCTTCGCGGGGTAGATGCGCCCGGCGGCTTCGGCCACGATCGCGTCGAGACGCTCGAACAGGCGCAGCGTCTTCTCGCCGGCATTCGCGAAGTCCAGTGCCAGCGTCACGCCGTGCGTCGGGAAGCTGAGCATGCCCGCGGCTTCGCGGTTGCCGAAGGTCTTGAGCACGGCGAGGAACGATCCTTCCTTCGACGCACTGATGGCTTCGAGCATCGCGCGGGTCGCGTCGACGCGATGGCCGTGCGGCACCACGGACTGGTACTGGAAGAAGCCGCGCGGCCCGTACATCCGGTTCCAGTCGGCGACGTCGTCCAGCGGGTAGAGAAACTTCGCGTAGTGCTCCAGCGCGCGGCCGCGCTTGCCTTTCTTCAGCTGGTAATACGCGGCGTTGAACGCGCGCAACGACACCTGGTTCACCAGCGACACCGGCGGCGCGAACGGCACCGCGCGATGCTTGCGCGCGGGCTCATCGACGCCCTGGGCATCCACGTGCCGGCCGCGCATGAACAGCCCGCGGCCCTCGCGCGCGAGGCAATCGATCCACGCCACCGTGTATTCCCACTCGTCTTCCGAGGAATCCGCCCACACGAAGAACTCGTCGAGGTTCTCGAAGGGAATCGTTTCCGTTTCCAGCCACGGGCCGGGGACGCGCCGCAGTTGCAGCGTCGCCTGCGTGATCACGCCCGTGAGGCCCAGGCCGCCGATCGTGGCGCGGAACCAGTCGCTCTCGACCTGGGGCCCGCACTCGACCGCACGGCCGTCGGTGCGGGCGAGCGCAAACCGCGTCACGTGCTCGCCGAAAGTGCCGTGCGCATGATGGTTCTTGCCGTGCACGTCGTTGGCGATCGCGCCGCCGACCGTCACGAACTGCGTGCCGGGCGACACCGGCAGCATCCAGCCCTTGCCGGCGAACGACGACTGGATTTCGCCGAGCAGCACACCGGGCTCGCACACGAGCTCGCCGCTCGCGTCATCGAAGGCGATGAAATGATCCAGCGCGCGCGTCTCCCACAGCGTGCCGCCGGGGTTGAGGCATTCGTCGCCATAGCTGCGGCCCATGCCGAATGCGAGCCCGGGAAGCGGCCCCTGCGTGAGTTGCACCGCGAGCCTCGACGGATCGAGCAGCGGGACTACCCGGTGCGGCTGCGCATCGAGTCGTCCCCACGACGAGACGTTGGTCACGCCGCCTCCGTGCGAAAGACGAAGCGGCGGTCGAGCCGGTACTTCATGAAGTACCCGATCGCCAGGCCGATCACGCCGCCGGTGTAGCGCATGGCCTTGCTCGCGAAGACGTGGTCGAAGCCGAACTCGAATCCCCAGAAGACCAGCGTCGTCGCCACGCCGGTCATGGTGTAGAGCGCGAACGTGACGCTGTCGTGCGCCACGTCGCGTGCGCGAAACCCGAAAATGTACTTCTTGTCGAGCACGTACTTCGTGACCAGGCCGATGCCGGTGCCGGCGATGACGGACAGCACCACGTCCCACGGGCCGGAATACGCGCGCAGGGCGAGGTCCTGCGCCGCGATGTTCGCGCACGTGGCGATGAATGCGAGAATCGCATACGTCAGAGGAAGCCTCATCAGGACGTGCAGGATAGCCCAGTCGCCCCCACCGCCCCGGTCGTGACCAACCAGCCGTTCGCGCTCGTGCGCCTGCTGCGGCCGAAGCAGTGGATCAAGAACGGCTTCGTGTTCGCGCCGCTGGTCTTCGCGGGCGTCTTCCTCGATCCCGCGGCGGTGCAGCGCTCGCTCTTCGCGTTCCTGCTGTTCTGCGCGGGCTCGTCGGCCGCGTACATCGTGAACGACTTGCACGACGTCGAGCACGACCGGCGCCACCCGAAGAAATCCAGGTCGCGCCCGCTTGCAGCCGGCACGGTCACGCCGGTTGCCGCGTGCGTGATGCTGGGCGTGTTGTATGGGGTGCTGGCTGCGGCATGGTTCGCGGCGGCAGGTGTCGTGCAGGTGATCGCCGCCTATGTGGTGCTCAACCTTGCGTACACGTTCGTGCTCAAGCACCAGCCCGTGATCGACATCTTCGTGGTCGCCATCGGCTTCGTGCTGCGCGTCTTCGCCGGTGGCGTGGCGCTCGGCATCCCGGTGTCTTCGTGGATGTTCATCACCACGCTGTGCCTCGCGCTCTACCTCGCGGCCATCAAGCGGCGCCAGGAACTCAAGCAGGGCGCCGAAAGCCGCAAGGTGCTGGAGACCTATTCGGTCGCGCTGGTCGAACGCTATGCGGAGATCGCGGCCACGGGCGCGCTGGTTTTCTACAGCATGTTCGTCGTCGCGAGCCGGCCGCAGCTCGTGGTGACCATCCCGCTGGTGCTGTTCGGCCTGTTTCGCTACTGGTACGTCGTGGAGGCGCAGGGCGAAGGCGAGTCGCCCAGCGACGCGCTGCTGGCCGACTGGCAGTTGCTCGCGACGGTCGTGCTGTGGGTCGGCGTGTGCGCCTGGCAACTCTGGCCTTCCGCCCGATGAGTCGCGCTAACATCGCAGCCATCATGCGCACGCTCCTCCTCGCCACCGCCGTCTTCGTCCTTGCGGGCTGCACCGTCGTGCCGCCGCAGGCCTTCAGCTTCGACCCGACGCATCCGCAGCCCAGGCCCGCCGCCGATCCGGTGGCGATCGCGCCCCTGACGAACCGCATCGCCGAACTGCAGATCGAGCTCGACAAGGTACGTGCGCAGATCGCGCAGCAGCCCGACACGTGGAAGCGCCTCGCGCTGTACGACCAGGAGAACGACATCCATCGCCGCCTCGACCCGCTGCAGCACCAGCTGTCGCAATACGCATCGGTGCGCTGAAGCCCGATGGCCCGCCTCGCGCTGGCCGACGTCCTCTTCTCGCAGGGATTCGGCACCCGCCGCATTTGCTCGGGCCTCGTGCAGCAAGGGCATGTGAGCATCGACGGCGTGACTGTCGACGATGCGCTCGAGGAGGTCGAAGCCGACGGCCTCGTCTTCGACGTCGATGGTGTGTCGTGGGAGTACCACGACAAGGCCTACGTGATGCTCAACAAGCCGGCGGGCGTGGAATGTTCGCGCAAGCCGTCGGCGTATGCGAGCGTGTACACGTTGCTGCCGGCGCCGCTGCGGCAGCGTCCGGCCAGGAGCGCGACGCCCGGCGTGCAGGCAATCGGCCGCCTCGACGCGGACACGACCGGCTTGATCCTGCTCAGCGACGACGGCACCTTCATCCATCGCATGAGTTCGCCGAAGCACCATGTGCCGAAGGTCTACGACGTCGAGGCGAAACACCCGGTGGCCGATGCGCAGGTAAAGCGCCTGCTCGAAGGCGTCGTGCTCGACGACGACCCCGCGCCGGTGCGCGCGGCGGGATGCGAGGTGACCGGCGAGCGGGCGTTGCGCCTCGTGCTCACCGAGGGCAAGTACCACCAGGTCAAGCGCATGCTCGCGGCGGTCGGCAATCGCGTGGAGAAGCTGCACCGGTCGCGGATCGGCGGGCTTCAGTTGCCGGCCGATCTCGCGCCGGGGCAATGGCGCTGGCTGAGCGATGAAGATCTTGCTGCGCTGAAGGGCTGATTCAGCCGACGTCGTCGAGGAATCGCGCGACAAGCTCGCGCGTGATCCCCGGCTGGTCCTTGTGCGGCGAATGCCCGCAATCGTCAATCACCTCGCGCCGGATCGCGCCCGCCGGGACGATCTCCTCGATCTGGCGCAGCGTGCCGTACGCGTCGTCCGCGCCCTGCAGCGCGAGCACGGGCGCATGGATGCGCCGGCATTCCGCGCGGATGTCGAAGTCGCGGAACTGCGGCGCCAGCCAGATGTCGTTCCATTGCCAAAAGGCCGTATCGACATCGTCGTGATAGCGCGCGAGCCGCGAGCGCAGATCCGTGTTCGCATAGGCGTCACGCGATTGCTCGATCACCTGCACGGAGACGTCCTCGACGATCACGTGCGGCGCCATCACGATGCACGCACGCACCGGGAAGTGCGCGGCGTGGATCAACGCGATGGTCCCGCCGTCGGAATGGCCGAGCAGAACCGGCTGCTCCACGCCGATCTTCACGAGCAGTTCGGGCAGCACGTCGAGCGCTTCGCGATGCATGTAGTCGGGCTTCAGCCGCCCGGCGCCGCGCACGTCGACAATCGATTGCGAGCGGCCGTAGCCGCGGCGCGAGTAGACGAAACCGGCGCGCCCGGTGGCCTCGCACACCTGCCGCGGCCAGTCGCGCCACATCTCGACCGAGCCCAGGCCTTCGTGCAGGAAGATGACGGGCGTGCGCGAAGAGTCCGCGGGCCCGTCGATGCGCAGCAGTTCCAGCGCGACGCCGCCCACCTGGATCGTTTCCATGCGCCGATGTTAGGCGAAGCGTTAGCATGCTCGCATGGCACAAGCATTCGGCATCATCATCGTCGGCGACGAGATCCTGTCGGGCAAGCGCAGCGACAAGCACATGCCCAAGGTGATCGAGCTGCTGGGCGCGCGCGGGCTGAGGTTGTCGTGGGCGGATTACGTCGGCGATGAGCCGCAGCGCATCGTCGCGAGCCTGAAGCGCGCCCTCGCATCGGGCGACATCGTGTTCTCGTGCGGCGGCATCGGCGCGACGCCGGACGACCACACACGCCAGTGCGCGGCGAAGGCGCTCGGTGTCGAACTCGCGCTGCA
>DATBPW010000379.1:0-2937 GCA_036561125.1 Ramlibacter sp.
CACCGCGCGGCCCTCGTTGTGGGCGACGCGCATCTTGCCCTGCGCGACGCGGCTCGTCGCGAAGTCGAGCACGAACGGCTCGCGCCCGCGCAGCGGGATGCCGATGCAGCAGGGGTTCGTGCCGAAGCGGCCGTCGGCGCCGCCGAACGGCGCGACGGTCGGGCGCGACATCACGTTGACGAAATGGATCGACACCAAGTCCTGCGCGATCGCCATTTCCGCGAAGTGCCCGATGCGGCCGAGGTGGTGCGCATGCCCGAGCGTCATCACGCAGCTGCCGGTTTGGCGCGCCCGCTGCATCGCCAGGACCATCGCCTCTTCGCCGACGACCTGCCCGTAGCCACGCTGGCCGTCGATCGCGAGCAGGCTGTTCAGGTCGACGTTCACTTTCGCATGCGCGTTGGGTTGCAGGCCGCCTTCGAGGATCGATTCGATGTAGCGCGGGAGCATCCCGACGCCGTGCGAGTCGTGCCCGCTCAGGTTCGCGAGCACGAGGTTCTCCGCGACGCGCCGCGCTTCGTCTTCGCTGCTGCCGCCGGCGCGCAGCACGGCGGCGCACTGGGCTTCAAGATCCTTGGCCTGGAATAGCTTCGTCATTCGTGTTCTCGCACATCAATTCAACAGCCGGACGCAGAAGACGCAGAAACAGCGCAGAACTCGCAGAAAATTCAATTTATCTTTTCCGCGTCTTCTGCGGAACTTCTGCGTCTTCTGCGTCCGGTATTCGGATTTTCACATCACCGCACCAACCTGCCACGGCACGAACTCGTTCTGGCCGTAGCCGTGCGCCTCGCTCTTCGTGTGCTCGCCCGACGCGGTGGCGAGCACGAGCCGGAAGATGCGTTCGCCCATTTCGGCGATCGACGACGTGCCGTCGATGATCTCGCCGCAGTTGATGTCCATGTCGTCTTCCTGCCGCTGCCACAGCGCAGTGTTCGTCGCGAGCTTGAGCGAAGGCGACGGCGCGCAGCCGTACGCCGAACCGCGGCCCGTGGTGAAGCAGATGATGTTCGCGCCGCCGGCCACCTGCCCCGTCGCGCTCACGGGGTCGTAGCCGGGCGTGTCCATGTAGACGAAGCCGTGCGCCGTCACCGGCTCGGCGTATTCGTACACCGCCTTCAGGTTCGTCGTGCCGCCCTTGGCGACCGCACCCAGCGACTTCTCCAGGATCGTCGTGAGCCCGCCCGCCTTGTTTCCTGGCGACGGGTTGTTGTTCATCTCGCCTTCGTTGACTTTCGTGTAGTGCTCCCACCACCGGATGCGCGAAATCAGCTTCTCGCCGACGTCGCGCGACACGGCGCGGCGCGTCAGCAGGTGTTCGGCGCCGTAGATTTCCGGCGTCTCCGACAGGATCGCGCTGCCGCCGTGCGCCACCAGCAGGTCCACCGCCGCGCCGAGCGCCGGGTTCGCGCTGATGCCGGAGTACCCGTCCGAGCCGCCGCACTGCAGGCCGATTGTGATGTGCTCCGCGGAACAAGGTTCGCGCTTGACGCGGTTCGCGTGCGGCAGCATCTCCTCGACCAGCGCGATGCCGCGCTCGACGGTCTTGCGCGTGCCGCCCGTGTCCTGGATGTTGAACACGCGCAGCGTCTCGCCCTCGCGCAGGCTCGAGTGCGCGAGCCACGCATTGATCTGGTTGGCTTCGCAGCCGAGCCCGACGACCAGCACGCCCCAGAAGTTCGCATGCGTGGCGTAGCCGGCGAGCACGCGCTCGAGGATGCGCATGCCCAGGCCTTCGGTGTCCATGCCGCAGCCGGTGCCGTGCGTGAGCGCGACGACGCCGTCGACGTTGGGATAGGCCGCAAGCGCCTGCGGGTTCGTCAGGCGCGAGAAGTGGTCCGCGATCGCGCGCGCGGCTGTCGCCGAGCAGTTCACGCTCGACAGGATGCCGATGTAGTTGCGCGTCGCCACGCGCCCGTCGGCGCGCTTGATGCCGAGGAACATCGCTTCCCGTTTCGCCGCCTCGGGTTTCACGTCGGCGCCGAACGCGTAGTCGCGCTCGAAGTCGCCCATCACCATGTTCTGCGTGTGCACGTGCTCGCCGGCGGCGATCGGCTTGCTCGCGAATCCGATGATCTGGTTGTAGCGGCGCACCGGCTCGCCGGCCGCGATATCTCGCATTGCGACCTTGTGGCCGGGCGGGATCAGGCCTTTGACGGCGACGTTCTCCACCACCCCGCCGCCGACGAGTTGGGAGCGGGCGATGACGACGTCGTCGCGGGGATGCAAACGGATGAAGGGAGTCATGGAGGGGTCTCTCAAGTGCGATTGGCCTTGCGCCAGCTCGCGGTGAAACGGGAATGCGATTTGTCCATGTGCGCCTGCATCGCGGCGCGCGCGCCTTCGGCATCGTGCGCGCGGACGGCGTCGTGGATCGCTTCGTGCTCCGCGATCGCGGTGCGCCACGACGGCACGTTCTCGAACCAGTCGCCGAGGCGCTCGAACATCGGGCCGCGGCGCGCTTTCCAGAAGCCGTGCACGGTGTCGAGCAGCACGGCGTTGCCGGCGGCTTCGGCGATCGCGGTGTGGAAGGCCTTGTCGCCGGAAATCGGCGCGATGCCGCGCTCCGTGTCCTGCCGCATCAGCTCGATCGCGTCGCGGATCGCGGCGATCTCCTTGCGCTTGGCCTGCCGCGCGGCCATCGCGGCGATTTCGCCTTCGATCACTCGGCGCGCACGGATGAGCTCGAGGGGGCCCCACTCGTTGTCGGGCAGCATCGCGGCGCGGCGGTGCTTGCGCTCGAGCACGAACACGCCCGAGCCGGTGCGGACTTCGACGATGCCTTCGACCTCGAGCGCGATGAGGGCCTCGCGCACCGACGGGCGGCTCACGCCCAGTTGCCGCGCGAGGTCGCGCTCGGCGGGCAGGCGCGCGCCGGGCGTGAATTCGCCCTGGCCGATCAGCGTGCGCAACTGGCCGGCGATCTGCCGGTACAGT
>DATBPW010000380.1:0-6214 GCA_036561125.1 Ramlibacter sp.
GCCGCTCAACGTGCTGGTGATGCCGATCATCTTCGAAGGACAAGTCAGGGGCGTGGTCGAACTCGCGTCGGTGCAGAACTTCAACCCGACGCACGAGGCGTTCCTCGACCAGCTGATGGAATCGATCGGCATCGTGATCAATACGATCGAAGCCAACATGCGCACGGAAGACCTGCTGTCGCAGTCGCAGTCGCTCGCGCAGGAATTGCAAAGCCGCCAGCAGGAGCTGCAGCAGACCAACCAGGAGCTGCAGGAAAAAGCGCGCCTGCTGGTCCACCAGAACCAGGAGGTGGAGCGCAAGAACCAGGAAGTGGAGCAGGCGCGGCAGGCCCTGGAAGAAAAGGCCAAGCAGCTCGCGCTGACGTCCAAGTACAAGTCCGAGTTCCTCGCGAACATGTCGCACGAGCTGCGCACGCCGCTCAACTCGCTGCTGATCCTGTCGGACCAGTTGTCGAAGAACCCGGAGGGCAACCTCACGCCCAAGCAGGTGGAATTCGCCAAGACGATCCACTCGTCGGGCAACGACCTGCTGATGCTGATCAACGACATCCTCGACCTGTCGAAGATCGAGTCGGGCACGGTCGTGGTCGACGTGAACGAGCTGCGCCTGTCGGACCTGCAGCTGTACGTGGAGCGCACGTTCCGCCACGTCGCGGAAGCCAAGAGCGTGGACTTCATGGTCCACACGGCGGCCAGCCTGCCGACGTCGATGGTGACCGACGTGAAGCGGCTGCAGCAGATCCTGAAGAACCTGCTGTCGAACGCGTTCAAGTTCACGCACCAGGGCCACGTCACGCTGACCATCGAGGAAATGTTCGGGGGATGGTCGACCGACAACGATGACCTCAATCGCGCGCAGCAAGTGATCGCGTTCTCGGTGGAGGACACCGGGATCGGCATCAACCCCGACAAGCAGCAGATCATCTTCGAGGCGTTCCAGCAGGCCGACGGCTCGACGTCGCGCAAGTACGGCGGCACGGGCCTGGGCCTGGCGATCTCGCGCGAACTGTCGAAGCTGCTGGGCGGCGAGATCCGCCTCACCAGCGCGCCGGGCCAGGGCTCGCGCTTCACGCTGTTCCTGCCGCTCGTGTTCAGCGGCTCGCGCGGCCAGCGCCGGCCCGTGGCGGCGAACGACACGCGCCTGGACCAGACGCTGCCGCCGGGCACCCCGCCGAAGCGGCCGGTGCCGCGTCCGCCGGCGCAGCCGCAGGTGGAAGATGCCGTCGTCGTCGCGGAAGAGGGCGCGATCCTGAAGAACGAAGCCGGCGACGACCGCGACTCGATCGCGGCCGGCGATCTCGTTCTGCTGATCGTCGAGAACGACCTCACGTTCGCGAAATTCCTGCTCGACGCGGCGCGTGCGAAGGGCTTCAAGGGGCTCGTCACGCCGATGGGCGCGGGCGCGCTCACGCTGGCGACGCAGTACAAGCCGAGTGCGATCACGCTCGACATGTACCTGCCCGACATGGACGGCTGGCGCGTGCTCGACCGGCTCAAGCAGGACATGGGCGCGCGCCACGTGCCGGTGTGCGTGATCTCCACCGACGATTCCAAGGACCGTGCCTTCGAGTCGGGCGCGATGGCGTTCGTCGAGAAGCCGATCCAGGGCAAGGAAGTGCTCGACACGATGCTGGACAAGATGCACGCGTACCTCACGCGCGGGCAGAAGAACGTGCTGGTGGCGGTGAAGGACGCGATGGCGCGCAAGGAACTGCTCGGCGCGCTCGAGGGCGAGGAGTTCTCCATCGTCGTCGCGAAGAACGCCGAGAAGGTGTCCGAGGCGCTCGAAGAGAGCCGCTTCGACTGCGTCGTGCTGGAGGACGGGTTCCCCGGCCTCGATGCGCGCGAGTGCCGCCGGCTGCTCGCGGGGCAGGCGGACCTGGGCCCGGTGCAGCTGCTGCTCTATCGCGGCAATGCGAAGGACGCCGGGAAGTTCGCCTGGACCTCGGACGAGCGCGTGAGCGTGCGCGAAGCGCATGCGGTGCCGAAGCTGTTCGACGACGCGCTGCTCGCGCTGCACCACAACCTGGCGAAGCTGCCCGAAGCCAAGCGCGGCATCATCAACAGCCTGCACGAGTCGAGCAAGCCGCTGCACGCCAAGCGCGTGCTGATCGTCGACGACGACATGCGCAACATCTTCGCGCTGGCCACCGTGCTCGAGGAGCACGGCATGGACATCGTCTGGTCGGACAACGGCCGCGACGCCATCCAGCGCGTGGCGACCGACCCGCAGATCAAGGTCGTGCTGATGGACATCATGATGCCGGAGATGGACGGCATGGCCACGATGAAGGAGATCCGCAAGTTGCCGCAGGGCAAGAACCTGCCGATGATCGCCGTGACGGCGAAGGCGATGAAGGGCGACCGCGAGAAGTGCATCGAGGCCGGCGCGTGGGACTACCTGTCGAAGCCGGTCAACACGCAGGACCTCCTGACGGTCCTGAGGGCATGGTTGCACCAGTGAGCGAAGACAAGGTCAACATCCTGGTCGTCGACGACCTGCCGGAAAAGCACGTCGTCTTCCGCACCATCCTCGAGGAGCTCGGGCAGAACATCGTCAGTGCCACGTCGGGCAAGGAAGCGCTCGCGAAGATCCTCCAGCAGGAATTCGCGGTGATCCTGCTCGACGTGATGATGCCCGACATCGACGGCCTCGAGACCGCGAGCCTGATCCGGCAGTACAAGAAATCGGCGCAGACGCCGATCGTCTTCATCACGGCCTATGTCGACGACGTGCAGGCGGCGCGCGGCTACGCGCTCGGCGCGGTCGACTACATCCCGTCGCCGGTCGTGCCGGACGTGCTCCGCTCGAAGGTGCGCGTCTTCGTCGAGCTGTACCGCATGAACCGCCAGCTGCAGGTGCAGGCGGCCGCGCGTGAGCAGCTCGCGCGTTCGGAAGCCGCACGCGCCGCGGCGGTGGAGGCGAGCGAGCGCGCCGACTTCCTGGCCGAGGCGAGCCGCGTGTTCTCGCGCTCGCTCAACCTCGACGACACGATCGCGGCGGTGCTCGACCTGTGCGCGCCGCGGCTCGGGGAGCGCGCGATCATCGGCCTGGCCGACCGGGACGGCGGCGTGCGCCGGCTGGAGATGCATCCCGCCCCGCAGGCGCACGACGCGGAGGCGTTCGATTCGAAGCTGCGCGCCGAATGCGACCGGGCGATCCGCGACAAGCAGTTCCGCTTGTGGGGCAACGGCGCGCGCGCCGCCGCGGTCTGTCCGTTGATGGCGGGCGATGAAGTGCGCGGGGCGCTGGTGCTGCTCGGCGCCTCCGAAGCCTTCGAGGCGCAACGCATCGCGCTCATTCGCGAGGTCGCAAGCCGCGCGTCCATCGCGATGGAGAACGCGCGCCTGTACACCGTCGTGCAGGAGGCCGACCGGCGCAAGAACGAGTTCCTCGCCATGCTGGCGCACGAGCTGCGCAACCCGCTCGCGCCCATCCGCAACGCCGTGCACATCATGCAGGGCGGCGACATCACGCTCGATACGATGAAATGGGCGCGCGACGTGATCGGCCGGCAGGCGGACCACATGGTGCGCCTGATCGACGACCTGCTGGACGTCTCGCGCATCGTGCAGGGCAAGGTCACGGTGCGCCCCGAGAAGCTGACGCTGTCGTCGATCGTGGAGCGTTCGGTCGAGGCGAGTTCGCCGCGCACGCAGGCGCGCGAGCAGAAGCTGGTCGTGAGCCTGGCCGAGCAGGCGATCGAAGTGCAAGGCGACGCGGTGCGCCTGTCGCAGGTGCTGTCGAACATCGTCAACAACGCGTCGAAATTCTCGGCGCCCGGCACGACCATCCGCATCCACGCGGGTTACGACGAGGGCAAGGTGAGGATTTCGGTCAAGGACGAGGGCGCGGGCATCGCCCCGGAGTTCCTGCCGCACATCTTCGACCTGTTCGCGCAGGGCGACCAGTCGCTGGACCGCTCGCAAGGCGGCCTGGGCATCGGCCTCACGCTCGTGAAGCACCTCGTCGAGTTGCATGGCGGCCGCGTCGCCGCGTCGAGCGATGGGCCGGGCAAGGGCACCGAGGTCAGCGTGTGGCTGCCGGCGCGCCGCGTCGCGCCGCCGCAGCCCGTGATCGCGCCCATCGTCGCACGTCCCGCAGCGGCGAAAGCGACGCTGCCCGCGCGCATCCTCGTGGTCGATGACCTGGCGGCGTCGGCCGACACGCTGATGATGCTGCTCGAGATGGAAGGCTTCGAGGTGAAGACGGCGCACGAGGGCATGGCCGCGCTGCAGATCGCGGAGGACTTCCGGCCCGACGTCGTGCTCCTCGACATCGGCCTGCCGGGGATGAACGGGTTCGAGGTGGCGAACCGCCTGCGCAGCCAGCCCCATTCGCGCGACGCGCTGCTGATCGCGCTCACGGGTTACGGCGAGGCGGAAAGCCGCTCGCGTTCGGTAGAGGCGGGGTTCGACTTCCACATGGTCAAGCCGGCCGACGTGAACCTGTTGCTGACGATGCTCGCCGACCCGAAGAACTCCCGCCGCGTCGCCGCGCCCTGACCATCGTGGCTTGCGCGCGCACGGGCTCTTCGGGCACGATGCGCGGGTCATGAATTCCAGCACCAACCCGCTGCCCGGCGTGCCGTCGGTCGAGTCCCCGTTCTTCCGCCGGCTGTTCGATCCCGCGACGACCGATGCGCAGACGCTGCGCGTGGCTCGCGACCTGCACGAACACGGCTTTGCGGTGATCGACTTCCCCGACGGGCAGATCGACGAACTCGCGGAGGCGATCAAGCGCGACCTGCACGGCGAGTTCGACTGGGATTTCTGGCGCGGCGACGGGCACCGCCAGGGCATCAGCCTGCGCGTGCAGGACGGCTGGCGCGAGCACGAGGCCATTCGCCGGATCGCTTGCAACGAAGGGGTGCTGGAGCTGTTGTCGCGGCTGTACGGCCGCCGTGCGTGGCCGTTCCAGACATTGAATTTCCCGGTGGGCACGCAGCAGCATTTCCATTCCGACTCGGTGCACTTCAGCAGCATGCCCGAGCGGTTCATGTGCGGCGTGTGGGTCGCGCTGGAAGACGTCGACGCCGACAACGGCCCGCTCGTGTACTACCCGGGCAGCCACAAGTGGCCGGTGTACACCTCCGAGCACATCCGGCGGCAGTTCACGGCCGAAGGCGAGCGGCCGACGCAAGCGATTTTCGAGCCGATGTGGCGCGCACTGGTCGAAGCGCACGGCATCGCCCCGCAGTACTTCCATGCGCGCAAGGGCCAGGCGCTCATCTGGGCGGCCAACCTGATGCATGGTGGCGCGCAGCAGCGCGATCCCGCGCGCACGCGCTGGTCGCAGGTGACGCACTACTACTTCGACGATTGCGCGTATTTCACGCCGCTGCATTCGGACCTGCCGCTCGGGCGCGTCGAATACCGGCAGCTGGCCGACATCTCCACCGGGCTGCCGGTGCCCAACCGGTTCGCCGGCGCGGACATTCCGCCGTCGCAGGTGAACGCGGCGGAACGAGCCCAACTGTGGGAAGCGCTCGAAGCCGGCTTCGACGCGAAGGCCTATTTGCGCGCGAATCCCGATGTCGCGGAAGCAGGCGCGAATCCCGCCGAGCATTTCCTGTCGCACGGCTTGCGCGAGCACCGGCGCCTCAAGTGACGAGGGGCCCGCTGATAGAATGCCAAGCTCGCGCAGGAGAGGTGGATGAGCGGTTTAAGTCGCACGCCTGGAAAGCGTGTGAGGGTTCATAGCCCTCCGCGGGTTCGAATCCCGCCCTCTCCGCCAGCGCCATGACCCGCTCCATCGCCAACGTCCCGCGCGCGCTCGTGCTCGCCGGCATCGCATTCGCGATCGGCATGTTCCTCGCCGTGCACGTCGTCTTCCCGGATTTCGCATCGAGCCCGCCCGCGGTCGTGGCCGCGCGCGAATTCTCGTTGCTCGTGCTCGCGGGCGCCTTGCTGTTCTACGCGACACGTGTCGAAGGTCTCGCGCCTGCCAATGTCGGATTGCGGCGGGTCCGCGCGGCGACGATCGGGTGGGGCGTCGCGGTTTGCTTCGCCCTGGTCGCGGCGAGCGCGGTGACACTCATCGCGGCGCGCAGCGTCGGCATCCAGCAGGACACACGCATCCTGGGAATGCTGGCGAGCCGGCCCGCTTGGTTGATCGTGCTGATCGCCGTCACGGCGGGAGTGTCCGAGGAGATCGCCTTCCGCGCGATCCTCATCGACCACATCGGCTCACTCGCGCGCAGCCGCGCGGCCG
>DATBPW010000381.1:0-3167 GCA_036561125.1 Ramlibacter sp.
TTCGAATTCGGCAACGAAGCGACGAAACAGAAATACCTGCCCAAGCTCGCGACGGGCGAATTCATTGGGTGCTTCGGCCTGACGGAGCCCGATCACGGCTCCGACCCCGGCAGCATGGTCACGCGCGCGCGCAAGGTGGACGGCGGCTACAAGCTCACGGGCAGCAAGATGTGGATCAGCAACTCGCCGATCGCCGACGTGTTCCTCGTGTGGGCGAAGGACGACTCGGGCGCGATCCGCGGCTTCGTGCTGGAGAAGGGCTGGAAGGGCTTGAGCGCACCGAAGATCCACGGCAAGGTCGGCTTGCGCGCGTCGATCACAGGCGAAGTCGTGATGGACGACGTGTTCTGCCCCGAAGAGAACGCGTTCCCCGAAGTGCGCGGCCTCAAGGGCCCGTTCACCTGCCTGAACTCCGCGCGTTACGGCATCGCCTGGGGCGCGCTCGGTGCGGCGGAAGACTGCTGGCACCGCGCGCGCCAATACGTGCTCGATCGCAAGCAGTTCGACAAGCCGCTGGCCGCCAACCAGTTGATCCAGAAGAAGCTGGCCGACATGCAGACCGAGATCACGCTGGGCCTGCAAGGTTGCCTGCGCCTAGGGCGCATGAAGGACGAGGGCACGGCGTCGGTCGAGATCACGTCGATCATGAAACGCAACTCGTGCGGCAAGGCGCTCGATATCGCACGGATGGCGCGCGACATGATGGGCGGCAACGGCATCAGCGACGAATTCGGCGTCGCGCGCCACCTCGTGAACCTCGAAGTGGTGAACACCTACGAGGGCACGCACGACATCCATGCGCTGATCCTCGGGCGCGCGCAGACGGGGATTTCGGCGTTCTGACGCTTCAGTCTTTCAGCAGCCGCGCCTTCACGGTGCGCCTCTTGATCCGCCCCTGGTTCAGGCGAGCGACCACCTCGCCGCCGATCTCGCGCGCCACCGCAACGTAGGTCGCGAACTCGTTGATGTCGATCTTGCCGACCTGCCCGCGTGTGTAGCCGAGGTCGGCGGTCAGCGCGCCCAGCACGTCGCCGGGCCGGATCTTCTCCTTGCGGCCGGCCTGGATGTGCACGGTGACCATCGCGGGCAGCAGCCGCGCGCCGCTCGCTGGTGTGAGTTCGGCGAGCGGAAACCACTTGGATTCGCGGCCCTGCAGCAGCTCGATGCGGCCCACGGCACCCATCTCGTCGAGGCTCGCGAGGCTGAGCGCCAGGCCCGTCTCGCCCGCGCGGCCGGTGCGCCCGATGCGGTGCACGTGCACTTCGGGGTCGGGTGTCACGTCGACGTTGATGACGGCCGCGAGTCCCGCGACGTCCAGGCCACGGGCGGCGACGTCGGTCGCGACCAGCACCGTGCAGCTGCCGTTGGCGAAGCGGATCAGCACCTGGTCGCGCTCGCGCTGTTCCAGGTCGCCGTGCAGCGCCAGCGCGCTGTAGCCCTGCGCCTGCAGCAGCGCCGCGAGTTCGCGGCAGCGCGCCTTCGTGTTGCAGAACGCGAGTGCGCGGTCGGGGCGGAAGTGATCGAGCAGCCGCGACACGGTGGGCAGGCGCTGCGACTCGGTCACCTCGTACCAGCGCTGCTCGATCCGGTCGCCGGCGTGCTGGGCCTCGACCCTCACGGTGACCGGGTCGCGCATGAACTGCGCCGCGAGTTTCGCGATGCCTTCCGGGTACGTGGCGGAAAAGAGCAGGGTCTGGCGGTCGCGGGGGCATTGCCCGGCCACGCGCACCATGTCGTCGACGAAGCCCATGTCGAGCATGCGATCCGCTTCGTCGAGGACGAGCGTGCGCACGGCATCGAGCCGCAGGTGGCCGCGGTCCATGTGGTCGAGCACGCGCCCCGGTGTCCCCACGACGACGTGCGCGCCATGCGCGAGGCTGTTGGCTTGCCCGCGCAGCGGCACGCCGCCCGACAGCGTGACGGCCTTGATGTTGTCGCCGGCGCGCGCGAGGCGGCGGATCTCGGTGGTCACCTGGTCGGCGAGCTCGCGCGTCGGGCACAGCACGAGCGCCTGCACCTCGAAGCGGCGCGCTTCGAGCCGCGCCAGCAAGGCCAGCGCGAACGCGGCCGTCTTGCCGCTGCCGGTCTTCGCCTGCGCGATGATGTCCTTGCCGGCGAGCGCGGCGGGCAGGCTCGCAGCCTGGACATCGGTCATCACGGCGTAGCCGAGACGGCCGAGGTTCTCGAGAGTGGCGGAGGAGAGCGGGAGCGTGTCGAAGCGAAGTGCGGCAGCGGCGGGCATGCGCCGATCATTCCACAGGCGGCGGAACCACGGAGCGTCAGCCGCCGCAGGCGCGCAGCGTGATGACGGCGATCGGCGGCAAGCCCGGCAGGAGCTTCGCGAGCGGCGTGCAACCGGCAGCCGTGCAGATCTCGTAGCCCTTCGTGAAGGGAGAGTGCGCGAGGTTGACCTCCTCGAGCGGCGGCACCTCGGGCTTGTAGTGCCACACGCCGTCCACCAGCTTCGCGTCCGGCGGCGGCTCCATGCCGGCGCCGCTGCCTCGGATGCGCGCTTCGTCGATGACGAGCTTGCCGGCCACCACGCGCCAGTCTTCTTCCCAGCGGATCTTCTCGATCGAATGCGTCCACGCCAGCGTGAACTGCGTGAGCGGAAGCGCGGCGGCCAGCGCGCCGGCCGCGAGGCACACGCCGGGCATCAGGCCGCTGCCGTGCGCGGGCGGCGGTTCGCGAACCACTGCCACACGACGAACGCGGCCGCCATCGCGAAGCCGATCTCGTCGGTGAGCGGCACCGCGGCGACCAGCAGCGCCGCCGCCGCGAACGCCACTGCGCGCCCGAACCAATTCACGGGCTGCCACAGGTAGCCGATCGTCATCACCGCCCACAGGCAGATCGCGACGACGGCCTTGAACGTGACGTACGAGACGGCGAGGACGGTCCACTGGCCCTGCACCATGAGCGCCGGGTCGTACACGGCCATGTAGGGCACGACGAAACCCGCGATCGCAATCTGCGTCGCCTTGAAGCCGATCTTCATCGGCGAGTCCTTCGCGATCGAAGCGGCCGCGAACGCCGCGAGCGCGACGGGCGGGGTGAGGTCCGCCATGATGCCGAAGTAGAAGACGAACATGTGCGAGACGATCAGCGGCACGCCCAGCTTGAGCAGCGCCGGCGCGGCGATCGAACTCGTGATGATGTAGTTGGGG
>DATBPW010000382.1:0-2987 GCA_036561125.1 Ramlibacter sp.
CTTGCGCGCGCGCGCCACGGCCAGCTTGTCCTCGGGCGACAGTTCGTCCATCCCGAGAATCGCGATGATGTCGCGCAGTTCCTTGTAGCGTTGCAGCGTGGCCTGCACGGAACGCGTCGTCGTGTAGTGCTCTTCGCCGACCACGTTCGGGTCGACCTGGCGGCTGTTCGAATCGAGCGGGTCCACGGCGGGGTAGATGCCGAGCGATGCAATGTCACGCGAGAGCACGACGGTCGCATCCAGGTGCGCGAAGGTCGTGGCAGGCGACGGGTCGGTCAGGTCGTCCGCCGGCACGTACACGGCCTGGATCGACGTGATCGAGCCGACCTTGGTCGACGTGATGCGCTCCTGCAGGCGGCCCATTTCTTCGGCCAGCGTCGGCTGGTAGCCCACGGCGGACGGCATGCGGCCCAGCAGCGCGGACACTTCCGTGCCGGCCAGCGTGTAGCGGTAGATGTTGTCCACGAAGAACAGCACGTCGCGGCCTTCGTCGCGGAACGATTCGGCGATCGTCAGGCCGGTGAGCGCCACGCGCAGGCGGTTGCCCGGCGGCTCGTTCATCTGGCCGTACACCATCGCCACTTTCGATTCGCCGAGGTTGTCGCTGTTCACGACGCCCGACTCCATCATCTCGTGATAGAAGTCGTTGCCCTCGCGCGTGCGCTCGCCCACGCCCGCGAACACCGACAGGCCCGAGTGCGCCTTGGCGATGTTGTTGATCAGTTCCATCATGTTCACGGTCTTGCCGACGCCGGCGCCGCCGAACAGGCCCACCTTGCCGCCCTTGGCGAACGGGCAGATCAGGTCGATCACCTTGATGCCGGTCTCGAGCAGTTCCTGCGACGGCGAGAGCTCGTCGTACGCGGGCGCCTTGCGGTGGATCGACGCCTTGAGCGACTGGTCCACGGGGCCGCGCTCGTCGATCGGGTTGCCGAGCACGTCCATGATGCGGCCGAGCGTCGCCTTGCCGACCGGCACCGTGATCGCCGCGCCGGTGTTGTACACCGTCATGCCGCGGCGCAGGCCTTCGGACGAGCCGAGCGCGATGGTGCGGACGACGCCGTCACCGAGCTGCTGCTGCACTTCGAGCGTGAGCGGCGAGCCTTCCATCTTGAGCGCGTCGTACACGCGCGGCATCGTGTCGCGGGCGAACTCCACGTCCACGACGGCGCCGATGCATTGAACGATCTTTCCTTGTGCTTGAGCCATTGTGTTGCTCTCCAATATTTAGACTGCGGCGGCGCCGGACACGATCTCCGAAAGCTCTTTCGTGATCGCCGCCTGGCGCGTCTTGTTGTAGACCAGCTTGAGTTCGTTGATCAGGTTGCCGGCGTTGTCGGTGGCCGACTTCATCGCCACCATCCGCGCGGACTGCTCCGACGCCATGTTCTCGGCGACCGCCTGGTACACCAGGCCTTCGACGTAGCGGATCAGGAGCTCGTCGATCACCACGCGCGCATCCGGCTCGTAGATGTAGTCCCAGCCATGCTCGCCACTGGCCTTCGTCTCGGCGCGCATCTTCTCGGCCGAGAGCGGCAGCAGCTGTTCGACCATGGGCTCCTGCTTCATCGTGTTGATGAACTTCGTGTAGCACAGGTACACGGCCGACAGCTTGCCTTCGGCGTACAGGTCGAGCAGCACCTTGACGGGGCCGATCAGGCGGTCGAGGTGGGGGGTGTCGCCCAGTTGCGTGACGTGAGAGACCACCTTGGCGCCGACGCGGTTCAGGAAGCCGAAGCCCTTGCCGCCGATCGCGACCACCTGCGCCTGCCGGCCCTGCGACTGCAGCTCGCGCAGCTTCGTCGTCAGGTTGCGCAGCACGTTGGTGTTCAGGCCGCCGCACAGGCCCTTGTCGGTGGTGACCACGATGAAGCCGACCTGGTTCACGTCGTTCACCTTCATGAACGCGTGCTTGTATTCCGGGTTGGCCGCGCCGAGGTTGGAGGCGATGTTGCGCACCTTCTCGCTGTAGGGGCGCGCCTGCCGCATGCGGTCCTGCGCCTTGCGCATCTTGGACGCCGCGACCATCTCCATGGCCTTGGTGATCTTCTTGGTGTTCTCCACCGACTTGATCTTCCCGCGGATTTCCTTGCCTGCAGCCATGTCCGGCTCCTGCCTTGTCCGGGTTAAGCGAAGGACTTCTTGAAGGCTTCGATCGCGGAAGCCATCTCGGCTTCGGCGTCGATGCACAACTTCTTGAAGGCCTTCTTGTCCTCGGCGTCGCCGTCCTTCGCGGGCTTCGGGTCCCACTTGGCGCCGTTCTTCTCGATCGTGCCCAGCAACGTCGCGTGCTTGTCGCGCAAGTACTGGTGCAGGCCGTGTTCGAACGGCAGCACCTGCTTGATCTCGACGTCGTCGAGGTAGCCCTTGTTCACAGCGAACAGCGACGCGCCCATCAGCGAGATCGGCAGCGGCGAGTACTGCGGCTGCTTGAGCAGTTCCGTCACGCGCGCGCCGCGGTCGAGCTGCTTGCGGGTCGCTTCGTCGAGGTCGGAGGCGAACTGCGCGAACGCCGCGAGTTCACGGTACTGCGCCAAGTCGTTGCGGATGCCGCCCGACACGTTCTTGACCAGCTTCGTCTGCGCGGCGCTGCCGACGCGCGACACCGAGATACCGGCGTTGATGGCGGGGCGGATGCCGGCGTTGAAGAGCGACGTTTCCAGGAAGATCTGGCCGTCGGTGATCGAGATCACGTTGGTCGGCACGAACGCGGACACGTCGCCGGCCTGCGTCTCGATGATCGGCAGCGCGGTGAGCGAGCCGGTCCTGCCCTTGACTTCGCCCTTGGTGAACTTCTCGACGTAGTCGGCGTTCACGCGCGCGGCGCGCTCGAGCAGGCGCGAGTGCAGGTAGAACACGTCGCCGGGATACGCTTCGCGGCCCGGCGGGCGGCGCAGCAGCAGCGACACCTGGCGGTACGCGACGGCCTGCTTGGACAGGTCGTCATAGATGATCAGCGCGTCCTGGCCGCGGTCGCGGAAGTACTC
>DATBPW010000383.1:0-1695 GCA_036561125.1 Ramlibacter sp.
CTGCTCGAAGGCTTCCAGCACGAAGCGCCGGAACAGGCGCGCTACCTCGTGCACCTGGCGCGCAACATGGCGTCGGGCCAGGGCGACAGCTCGGACGTGATCGCGGCCAAGCGCACGGCGCACACGCTCAAGGGCTCGGGCGCGATCATCGGCCTGCGCGGCATCGCATCGCTGGCACACCACCTCGAGGACATCCTCGAGCATTTCGAGGAGGCCGGCTCGCAGGTTGCGAGGCCCGTTGCCGAAGCGTTGCTCGATGCAGCCTTCTGCCTTGAGCAGATGGTCGGGCACGTGCTCGGCGCCGACGAATTCCCGCAGCAGGCGCAGTCCGTGCTGCAGAACGTGCTGGACATCGCGAACCGCATCGACCGCGGCGACTCGCTCGAGGACGCCGTGCCGCGTGCGGCCGTCCCCGTGCCGGAGCAGCCGCAGCGCACGCAAGCGGCCGGCGGCGCCGCCCCCAATACCGGCATGCGCGTGAGCGTCGAGCGCATCGACGAGCTGTTCCGCGTGTCCGGCGAAGTGTCCGTGCACAGCGCGGCGATGGAAGCGCGCCTGAAGGCGCTCGTCGACAGCTCGCGCCAGCTGCTCGCCCAGAACCTGCGCGTGCAAAAGCGCCTGTTCGAACTGGAAACGCTGGTGGACGTACGCACGCTCGCGACGATGCGCACGCGCGGCACCCGCAGCGCCGGCGAAGGCTTCGACGCGCTCGAGCTGGACCAGTACAGCGAGCTGCACAGCACGTCGCACGCGCTGGTCGAGGAAGCCGCCGATGCGCGCGCGCTGTCGATGAAGGTCGAGGAGGACATCGCACAGATGTCGTCGCTGCAGGCACAGCAGCAGCGCCTGAACAAGGACCTGCAGCACCTCGTGATCGGCACGCGCATGACCGAGGTCGGCACGCTCGAATCGCGGCTGCAGCGCAACGTGCGTTCCACCTGCCAGGCCACCGGCAAGCAGGCGCAGCTCGTCATCGAAGGCGCCGGCACGCTGATCGACGCCGACGTGCTATCGCGCATGTCCGAGCCGCTAATGCACCTGCTGCGCAACGCGGTGGACCACGGGCTGGAAGCGCCGGAGGTTCGCACCAGCATGGGCAAGGCCGCCGAAGGCCGTATCGCGCTGCAGTTCTCGCGCCAGGGCCAGCAGGTGGTGCTGCGTTGCCAGGACGACGGCCGCGGCCTGGACCTGCCGGCCATCCGCCGGCGCGCGGTCGAACGCGGCTTGGTCACGGCCGACCGCGCGCTGCCCGACGACGAAGTGGCGCGGCTCGTGCTGCTCCCCGGCTTTTCCACGCGCGACGAAGTCAGCGAAGTCTCCGGCCGCGGTGTCGGCATGGACGTCGTGCACGAATGGTTGCGCGCGATGAACGGCTCGATCCGCATCGCGACGCAGCCGGGCCGCGGCACGACGTTCGAGCTGCGCTTCGCCGCGTCGCTCACGACGGTTCAATCGCTCGTCGTCGAAGTGGACGGGCAGCGCTTCGCCCTGCCCTCGGTGCACGTCGAACAGGCGGTGCCGCGCGGCATCGGCACGTTCGAGATCGTCGGCGAGCAACTGGTGTTCCGCCACCAGGGCCGCGTCTACCCGGCGCACCACCTGGCTGACGCAATCGGGCTGCCGCGTGCGGCGGACCGGCCGCTCGACGACCACGACGCGGTGATCGTGCGCGTCGACGACAAGCCGCGCGCGCTC
>DATBPW010000384.1:0-9782 GCA_036561125.1 Ramlibacter sp.
CCGTAGCTTTCGATGTCGTCCGGGTTCGCGAAGATCGCCGGCGACAGCGACGGCGTGTTGCCCATCATCGGCACCATCGACATGCTTTCGGTGCCCGCGGCGATCATCACGTCGGCCTCGCCGACACGGATGCGGTCCGCGGCGATCTGCACGGCGGACAGGCCCGATGCGCAGAAGCGATTGACAGTGATGCCGCCGACGCTCTTGGGCAACCCGGCCAGCACGGCGCCGATGCGAGCGACGTTCAGGCCTTGCTGCGCTTCGGGAATCGCGCAGCCGCAAATCACGTCTTCGATGGCCTTCGGGTCGAGCGAGGGCACTTGCGACAGCGCGGACCGCAGCGCGATCGCGAGCAAGTCGTCCGGCCGCGTATTCCTGAAATACCCGCGATGCGACCGGCCGATCGGCGTGCGCGTGGCGACGACGATGTAGGCGTCCTGGATTTGCTTGGCCATGGTCAATTCCTCACCGGCTTGCCGGTGTTCAGCATGCCGAGGATGCGTTCGTGGGTCTTGGGGCTTTGCACGAGTTCGCAGAACGCTTGGCGCTCGAGCGTCATCAGGTATTCCTCCGTGACGAGCGTTCCCGCGTCGACTTCCCCGCCCGTGACGACATTCGCGATCAACGTCGCGATGCGGAAATCGTGGCGGCTGATGAAGCCGCCGTCGCGCATGTTCACGAGCTGGCCCATGATGGTCGCCTTGCCGCTGCGCCCCGCGACCGCGAAGGGGCGCTTGTGCGGCGGCCGATGGCCCGCGCCGTACATCGCCTTTGCCTCGCGGATCGCGACCCACAGCAGTTCGTCCTTGTTGGGCACGACGATGTCGCTGTCCAGCAGCCAGCCGAGCTGGCGCGATTCGATCGCGCTCGTGCCGACCTTCGCCATCGCGGCGGCGGTAAAACCGTCGGTGAGGAAAGGCAGCAGGTCCTTGTGCGTGGACTTCGCCTGGTTCTCCGCCGCGCGCCGTGCGATGTACGTGAGCCCGCCCGCGCCGGGCACGAGGCCGACGCCGACTTCGACCAGGCCGATGTAGCTTTCCATCGCCGCGACGCGCTTGCTCGAATACACGGCCAGCTCGCAGCCGCCGCCGAGCGCCATGCCGCGGATCGCCGCGATCACGGGCACGTTCGCATAGCGCAGCCGCAGCATCGTCTGCTGCATGAACTGCTCGGCGTCTTCCACCGCCGACACGCCCACCGCCATGAATGCGGGCATCAGCGCCTGCAGGTCCGCGCCGACCGAGAACGGCTCGTCACCCGACCACACCACGAGGCCCGCATAGTCCTTCTCCGCGAGTTCGACGGCCTGCGTCAGCCCTTCGCAAACCTCGGGGCTGATCGCATGCATCTTCGTCTTGATGCTGGCGATGAGCACGTCGTCGTCCAGTGTCCACAGCCGGATTGCGTCGGTCTCTTCGATGGTCTTGCCCGCCGTCTCGAAGCTCGGCGCGTTCGAGCCGAGCACGGATTCCGGAAAGAGCTGGCGCGAGTACACCGGCAGCACGCGCTTCGGCTCGAACTTCCGCGTCGTCGGGTTCCACGAGCCTTCGGGCGTGTGCACGCCGCCCGCTTCGGCCACCGGCCCCTTGAAGACCCACTCGGGCAGCGGCGCGTTCGCGAGCGCCTTGCCGGCAGCGATGTCTTCCTGGATCCACTGCGCGACCTGCAGCCAGCCCGCTTCCTGCCACAGCTCGAACGGGCCCTGCTTCATGCCGAAGCCCCAGCGCATCGCGAGGTCGACGTCGCGCGCGGTGTGCGCGATCGACGCGAGATGCACCGCGGCGTAGTGGAAGCCGTTGCGCAGGATCGCCCAGAGGAACCGGCCCTGCGCGCCTTCCGAATTGCGCAGCAACTTCAGGCGCTCGCCCGCGGGCTTCTTGAGCATTCGCGCATAGACCTCGTCGCTCTTCGCGCCGCCGGGCACGTACTCGCCCGAGTCGGCCTCGAAGCGCAGGATGTCGCGGCCGACCTTCTTGTAGAAGCCGGCCCGGGTCTTCTGCCCGAGGTTGCCCATCTCGAGCAGCGTCGACAGCACTTTCGGCGTCGTGAAGCTGGCGTAGAACGGGTCGGTGTCGGCGTTCAGGTTGTCTTGCAGCGTCTTGACGACGTGCGCCATCGTGTCGAGGCCCACGACGTCGGCGGTGCGGAACGTCCCGCTCGACGCGCGCCCGAGCTTCTTGCCCGTCAGGTCGTCGACGACGTCGTACGTCAGGCCGAAGTTCTCGACCTCCTTCATCGTCGCGAGCATGCCCGCGATGCCGACGCGGTTGGCGATGAAGTTCGGTGTGTCCTTGGCGCGGACCACGCCCTTGCCGAGCGCCGTCGTCACGAAGGTCTCGAGGTCGTCGAGCACCTGCGCCTGCGTCGTCGGCGTGGCGATCAGCTCGACGAGATACATGTAGCGCGGCGGGTTGAAGAAGTGGATGCCGCAAAAGCGCGGCTGGATTTCCGCGGGCAGCGCTTCGGACAGCTTCGTGATCGAAAGCCCCGACGTGTTCGACGCAATGATCGCGTGCGGCGCGACGAACGGCGCGATCTTCCTGTAGAGGTCGAGCTTCCAGTCCATGCGCTCGGCGATCGCCTCGATCACGAGGTCGCACTCGCGCAGCAGCTCCATGTGCTCTTCGTAATTTGCGGGCTGGATCAGCGCGGCGTCATCGGCCACGCCCAGCGGCGAGGGCTTGAGCTTCTTCAGCCCTTCGACGGCCTTCGTCACGACGCCGTTCTTCGGGCCCTCCTTCGCGGGCAAGTCGAACAGGACGACGGGCACCTTCACGTTCACCAGATGCGCGGCGATCTGCGCGCCCATCACGCCCGCGCCGAGCACGGCGACCTTCTTCACGTTGAAGCGGTTCATTGCCTGGCCTCCTGGCCCGCGCGCACCCACGTCTGCGTGCGATAGAACGGGCCGAGGTAGCCGCGCACCTGCAGCTTCTTGCCGCCGTCGATGGGCTTGAGGCGCATGCGGTATTCGCTGCCGTTTTCCGGGTCGAGGATCTTGCCGCCTTCCCACACGTCGCCGTCGGGCGATGGCTTGCCGCCGCGGATGATCTCCAGGCCCTTCATCGGCTGGTTCTTGCGGTCGTCCTCGCACTTGTCGCAGACGTCGTCGGGCTTCGCGTCCTTCTTCAGGATCTTTTCGATACGGCCGCTCAGGGCGCCGTTGTTGTCCGTGATGCGGATCTCGGCCTTGACCTCGCCGGTCTTGTCGTCGACGTTGCGCCACAAGCCGACCGGCGTTTGCTGCGCATACGCCGCTGTCGCGGCCAGTGCCGCCAGTGCGATGAGTGCGCGCCTCATGACAGCGCCACGTCCGTGTCCATGAGGGGCTTCAGCCCGGTGCGCGCGGTGCGCATCAGCGTCGCCGTCTCGGGGAACAGCTTCGCGAAGTAGAAGCGCGCCGTCTGCAGCTTGCCGGGGTAGAACGGGTCGGTGTTGCCCGCGGCGATCTCGCGCAGCGCCACTTGCGCCATGCGCGCGAAGAAGTAGCCGAACACCAGGTGGCCCGCGACGCGCAGGTAATCGACTGCCGCCGCGCCGACTTCATCGGCATCCTGAAACGCCTTGAAGCCGATCTCGGTCGTGAACTTCGTCATCTGGTCGCCCAGGTACGCGAGCGGGTTGATGAACTCGGCCATCTTTTCGTTCACGCCCTCTTCTTCGACGAGCGCGGCCACCAGCTTGCCGAACTTCTTGAGCGTCGCGCCGTTGTTGCCCAGCACCTTGCGCCCGAGCAGGTCGAGCGACTGCACGGTGTTCGTGCCCTCGTAGATCATGTTGATGCGCGAATCGCGCACGAACTGCTCGACGCCGGTTTCCTTGATGTAGCCGTGGCCGCCGAAGACCTGCATGCAGGCCGACGTGGAGATCCAGCCGTTGTCGGTGATGAACGCCTTGACGATCGGCGTGAGCAGCGCGACGAGCTCGGCGCTGTCCTTGCGCACCTTTTCGTCGGGGTGCTTGAGTTCGCGGTCGATCAGCAGGCCGCAGTACAGCGCGAGCGCGCGGCCGCCTTCGGCATAAGCCTTCGCCGTGAGGATCATCTTGCGCACGTCCGGGTGCACGATGATCGGGTCGGCCGGCTGGTCCTTCGCCTTCGGACCGGAGAGCGCGCGCATCTGGATGCGTTCCTTCGCATAGGCCAGCGCGTTCTGGAACGCGACTTCGGTCAAGCCGAGCGATTGCATGCCCACGCCGACGCGCGCCGCGTTCATCATCACGAACATCGCCTGCAGGCCCTTGTTCGGCTCGCCGACCAGCGTGCCCGTGGCGCCGTCGAGCGCGAGTTGCGCCGTCGCGTTGCCGTGGATGCCCATCTTGTGCTCCAGGCCCGTGCAATAGATGCCGTTGCGCGCGCCGAGCGAGCCGTCGGCATTGACGTTGAACTTGGGCACGACGAACAGCGAGATGCCCTTGCTGCCCTTGGGCGCATCGGGCAGGCGCGCGAGCACGAGGTGGACGATGTTCGAGACGAAATCGTGCTCGCCCGCGCTGATGAAGATCTTGTTGCCGGTGATGCGGTAGGTGCCGTCGGCTTGCGGTTCGGCCTTCGTGCGCAGCAGGCCGAGGTCGGTGCCGCAATGCGGCTCGGTCAGGCACATGGTGCCGGTCCATTCGCCGCTCGTGAGCTTGGGCAGGTACGTCGTCTTCTGCCCGGGCGTGCCGTGCTCGCGGATGCACTCGTATGCGCCGTGCGTGAGCCCCGCGTACATCGTCCATGCCTGGTTCGCGCTGTTGAGCATTTCGTAGAACGCCTGGTTCACGACGATGGGCAGCCCCTGCCCGCCGTACTCGGGATCGCACGACAGCGCCGGCCAGCCGCCCTCGACGTACTGGTGGTACGCCTCCTTGAAGCCCTTGGGCGTGGTGACCTCGTGCGTCTTCGCATCGAGCTTGCAGCCTTCCTCGTCGCCGCTGCGGTTGAGCGGAAACGCGACCTCGGACGCGAATTTGCCGCCCTCCTCGAGGATGGCGTTGATGGTGTCGACGTCGACGTCCGCGTGCGCGGGCATCGCCTTGTATTCGTCGGCGACCTTGAGCACCTCGTGCATCACGAACTGCATGTCGCGCAGGGGCGGTGTGTAGGAAGGCATGGCGGACTCCTTAAGCCTTGGGGGTTTTCTTGGCGCCGCGCGGTGCGGCCGGCGCGGTGTCGGGGGTGCCGTAACGGCGCAGGATGTTCTCGAAGCCGCGGTTCGCGCGCGCGTATGCGCCGCTGTCCTTCAGGAAGCGCGCTTCGTAGTGCAGGGCGAGGATCAGCCCGTGGATCTCGAAGAGCATCTGCTCCTCGTCCACGTCGGGCTGCAGGTGGCCTTCGTGCTTGGCGCTTTCGATCCCGCGCTTCATCGCGCCGTGCCACGTCATCACGGACGTCGCGAGCGCGTCACGCACGGGCCCGGGCCGATCGTCGAATTCGACGGCGCCGGAGATGTAGATGCAGCCCGAGTCGATCTCGACCGACGTGCGCTTCATCCAGTTGGCGAACAGCGCGCGCAGCCGCGGCAGGCCACGGCCTTCGTGCATGGCCGGGTAGAAGACCTCGTCCTCGAAGCGCCGGTGGTATTCGCGCACGACGGAGATCTGCAGCTCCTCGCGCGAGCCGAAGTGCGCGAAGACGCCCGACTTGCTCATCTGCGTGACTTCGGCCAGCGCGCCGATCGACAGGCCTTCCAGGCCGATCTGGGTGGCGAGGCCGAGCGCCGCGTCGACGATCGCGGCCTTGGTCTGCTGGCCCTTCTGCAATGCGCGGCCGTCGCGCGATGCACGGGTTTTCGTCGGCAGTTCGGTGACGGACATGGCAACTCAATAAAACGAACGGTCGTTCTATTTTGCCGCAAGACCCTTCGTGCGTGTGATGCCTTCGACGTCTAGAGGGTCGCTTCTAGTGGCGAAGCGGGTAAACCCCGACAGCCCGGCAGGGAGCGCGCGCCGGAGTGTCGTCCAAATGCCGCCGCCTCAGCCATATTGCGCCCACGCGCAGGTCAGTGGATTCCTATGCACGCCGGGATGCATTGCACGCCGCGAATCGGAGGCCGCTGAGGACGCGTTTCGGCTTGCTCCGATGGGAACGCCCCGGGCCGCGGACCATCATCACACCATCCGAACGATCTCTCGAGGTCACGCCAAATGAACGCAATGTCCGAATTCCAGCTGCGGTTCCAGTCGCTGTTCGACCCCGGCCGTGGCTATGCCTTCCCTTGCGACGCGCAAGGGCACGTCGACCTCGACAAGCTCTCGGACCGCGCCCGCAACAACTACCTGTATGCGCGGGCGATGATCGGCCGCGAAGTGGCCACCCCGGCCGTCTGCTCCCCGCACTGATCGCATCAATGAACGAAGCGCGTCAGTGCTTCGTTGAACGCGGGCAGGTCGGCGCCCACGTGCGTCGTCGCATAGGTCACCTGCTCGACGTCCAGCCCCGCATAGTTCCGTGACAGCACCTGCGTGTAGAGCTGGTTCACCAGCGGACCGTTGAAGTTGTTCGCGCCGGCGAAGAACAACGTGACGGGCACCGCGCGCCCTTGCACCGCCGCCTGCATCGCGGCTTCCGCATCGAACAGTTGCTGCGGCATCCCATTGGGCGCCGCCGTTTCCGTCGACCAGAAATAGCGGAAGGTCGGCGTGGTCGCCCCTTCGTACGTAAACGCCAGGAACGTGATCGTGCCGCCGTACGACAGCCCGCTCAGGATGCGCTGCGCGGTGTCGGTGCGGTAGCGCGCATCGATTGCGGGGACCAGCTCCTGCGTGAGGAAGGCGTGATACGCGATCGAGCCGAACGGCAGGAAGTCGGTGTTGCGCCGCACCGTGCCTCCAACGCCCACCAGGATCGCCCCCGTGCCACGCTGTTGCAATGCCTGCTTCAACGCGTCGAAGCGCGTCGCGTTGCCGTCGTAGCCGAACTGCGCGTCGCCGTCGACGGCGAAGATCACCGGCAGATGGGCCTGCGCATTCGCGTCGTATTGCGGCGGCAGGTAGACATTGATCGGGTAGTTGTAGCCGGTGTTGGTGGACAGCAGCGAGATCGATTCGACGCGCCCAACCTGCGGCGTGACGCCTGGCCCGCCAGCACTGCCGCCGGCGCCGCCACCGCCGCCGCAGGCGCAGAGCACCGCGACCAGCGCCGTGGCGAATGCACGCGCGATGGCCTTCACACCTTGAACGGGATGACTGCCTGGCGCTGCTCGCCGAGGCCGGCGATGCCCAGCGTCACGACGTCGCCCTTCTTCAGGTAGGTCGGCGGCTTCATGCCCAGCCCCACACCGGGCGGCGTGCCGGTGGTGATCACGTCACCGGGCATGAGCGTCATGAAGTGGCTCACGTAGCTCACGATCTTGGCGCAATCGAAGATCATCGTGCGCGTGTTGCCGCGTTGCGTGCGCTTGCCGTTGATGTCGAGCCACATGTCCAGGCGCTGCACGTTCTCGATCTCGTCGGGCGTCACGAGCCACGGCCCGATCGGCCCGAAGGTGTCGCAGCCCTTGCCCTTGTCCCACTGGTTGCCCGGCTTTTCCAGCTGGAACTCGCGCTCGCTCACGTCGTTGACCACGCAATACCCGGCGACGCAATCCAGCGCGTCCTTCTTGCCGACGTAGCGCGCGCGCGTGCCGATGACGATGCCCAGTTCGACTTCCCAATCGGTCTTGGTCGAGCCGCGCGGCAGCATGATCGGGTCGTTCGGCCCCTGGATGCACGACGTCGCCTTCATGAACACCACCGGCTCCTTCGGGATCGGTGCACCCGATTCCGCCGCGTGGTCCGCGTAGTTGAGGCCGATCGCGATGAACTTCGGCACGCCGTTCACGCACGCGCCGATGCGCGGGTTGCCACGCACCAGCGGCAGCTTCGCGGGATTGACCTTGCGCAGCTTCGCCATCGCCGCCGCGCCGAGCTGCGCCGGGCCGATGTCGGCGACGACGCCCGAGAGATCACGGATCTTGCCGTCCGCGTCGAGGAGGCCGGGCTTTTCCTTGCCGGGGATGCCGTAGCGCAGCAGTTTCATTCCTGTTTCCTTGGGTCGATGTCAATACGTGGCGCGGCCGCCCGACAGGTCGAACACCGCGCCGGTCGAGAACGAACAATCTTCGGTGCACAGCCAGCCGACCAGCGCAGCGATCTCCTCGGGCGTGCCGAAGCGGCCCATCGGGATCTTCGAGAGCATGAACTGGATGTGCTGCTCGGTCATCTGGTCGAAGATCGCGGTCTTCACGGCCGCGGGCGTCACGCAGTTCACGCGGACCTGCGTGTCGGCGAGTTCCTTGCCGAGCGATTTCGTCAGGCCGATCACCGCCGCCTTGCTGGCGCTGTACGCGCTGGCGTTGGGGTTGCCGTCCTTGCCCGCGACGGAGGCGATGTTCACGATGCGGCCATAGCCCGCAGTGCGCATCACGGGCACGACTTCGCGGCAGCACAGGAACAGGCCCGTGAGGTTCACGTCCATCACCTGCCGCCACGCGTCGACCGGGTACTCCCACACCTTCGTGTTCGGGCCGGTGATGCCGGCGCTGTTCACCAGCGCGTCGATGCGCGGCGATTGCGACAGCGTGGCCTTCACGGCAGCCTGCACCGACGCATGGTCCGCGACGTCCACAGCGACAAACGATGCGCCCTTCCCCAGTCGCGCAGCAGCGGCCGGACCACCCCGCTCGTCCCTGTCCCAGACAGTGACAGTTCCCCCCGAAGCAAGAAGCCGCTGCGCAATCGCGAACCCCAACCCCGTCGCGCCGCCGGTGACCACCGCATGGCGGCCCTTGAAATCGAGCTGGTTCATATCGTGATGCCTCCGTCGATCGCATAGGTCTGGCCGGTGACGAACATCGACTCGTCGCTGGCGAGGAACACCACGAGCGGCGCGATCTCCCCGGCCTGCGCGAGCCGGCCCATCGGCTGGCGCGCGACGAACGCCTCGCGTGCGGCGGCCGGATCGGCGTTCGCGTTGATGCGGTCCTGCAGCGAGGGCGTGTCGACCGTGCCCGGGCACAGCGCATTGCAGCGGATGCCGTCGGCGACGTAATCGGCAGCGATGCTCTTGGTCAGGCCGATCACCGCGGCCTTCGTCGTGCCGTAGATGAAGCGATTCGGCAGGCCCTTGATGCTCGAGCACACGCTGGCCATGTTGATGATGCTGCCGCGTCCCGCTTCCACCATGCGCGGCAACGCGGCCTGGATCGTCCAGAACTGCGCACGCACGTTGAGGTTCAGCGCGAAGTTCCACTCCTCGTCCGTGGCTTGCAGCGCGGTGCCGCTGTGCACGAAGCCCGCGCAGTTGAACAGCACGTCGATGGCGGGCATCGCCGCGATCGTCTTGGCGATGGCGGCCTTGTCGAGCACGTCGAGGCGCTGCGCGTGCACGCGCTCCACGCCCTGGTAGGACGCGAGCAACTTTTCGTTGACGTCCGTGGCCCAGACGTTCGCACCTTCGGCGGCGAGCGCGAGCGCGCTGGCGCGCCCGATGCCCTGCCCGGCCGCGGTGACGAGGATGGTCTTGTTCTTCAGTCGCACTCGTGGGTTCCTTCGCGGGACTACGGGAATACCGGGATGCTGCGCGCCCGGCGTGGGCGATGATAATTGGTCAGGCCACTTGGCCAATCCGCACAAGCCCTAGCCCGCAGTCCCATGCCCCTGCAAACCCTCGAACCGCAGCGACTGTACCGGCAGATCGCCGGCCAGTTGCGCACGCTGATCGGCCAGGGCGAATTCACGCCCGGCGCGCGCCTGCCCGCCGAGCGCGACCTCGCGCGGCAACTGGGCGTGAGCCGCCCGTCGGTGCGCGAGGCCCTCATCGC
>DATBPW010000385.1:0-1706 GCA_036561125.1 Ramlibacter sp.
CGACCGCACGTGCACTTCGACATCGCTGCCATGCAGCTGGGGAATGCTGCCGTCGGCGAGCAGCCGCTGGTCGGCGATGTTCGCGGGCAGTTGCACGACGTCGATGTCGAAGCGATCGAGGAGGGCGGCAACTTCGTCGCCGTCGTAGACGGAAGCGCCCACGCGCAGCGCCGTGCCTTCGCTCTTTCTTTCGAGCAGCCACGTGTGCAATTCCTCGCCGCCGGGTGCGAGCAGGTCCTGTGCATGGTGGACCAGCAACGTGTCGACGCGCGCGACGCCCAAGCGCCGCAAGGAGTCTTGAAACGCCGCGTCGACGGCGCGCAGTTCGTGGTCTCCGATGCGCTCGCAACGCAGGGGGAGCGTCTTCGTGACGAGCCGCCACTCGTCCTGCATGCACTCGCCGAGAACCTGCTCGCTGTCGCCATAGGCGTGAGCCGTGTCGATCATCCGCACGCCGCCTTGCCAGGCCGTGCGCAGCAAGGCCGCCACCTGCGCTGGCGGCACGCGGCCCGCGGTGTTCGTGATCCCGTAATCGAGGCCGAACTGCGCGGTGCCGAGCGCGAGCTGCTGGCGGGTCATCCCAGTTCGGCGCGCAGGGCGGCGATCACCTGCCCGATCTCGTCGTCCGTCAGTCCCGCGTGCATCGGCAGGCTCATCGCGCGTGCGTAGTAGCTTTCGGCCGCGGGGAAGTCACCGGGCCTGAACCCGAGTGCGCGGTAGTAGGGCTGCGTGTGGATCGGGATGTACAGCACGTTCACGCCGATGCCGCGCCGCCTCAAGCCTTCGAAGACCGCGCGGCGCCGATGCTCCTGGCCCAGGGGCAACTGCACCGGATAAAGATGCAGCGCGGAGCGGCCGTCCTCGTCCGCGGGCGGCAGGACCAGGGGCAGGTTCGCGAGTTCCCTGTCGTAGCGCGCCCGCACCTCGTGCCGGCGCGTGATGAACGATTCGATGCTGCGCAGCTGGTTCACGCCGAGCGCCGCCTGCAGCTCCGTCATGCGGTAGTTGTAGCCGAGCATCACCTGCTGGTAGTACCACGGCCCGTCGGATTCGTGGTCCATCTCGGAGGGCTCGCGCGTCATGCCGTGCGAGCGCGCCAGCTGCATGCGCCGCGCGAGCTTTTCGTTCGCCGTCGTCGCGAGGCCGCCTTCGGCCGTCGTGATGATCTTCACCGGATGGAAGCTGAAGACCGTGATGTCCGACCAAGGGTGGCCGCCGACCTTGTGGCCGCGGTACGTGGACCCGACGGCGTGCGATGCATCCTCGACGATCGCGAAGCCGTATTCGTCGGCGAGCGCGCGCATCGGCTCGAGCTTCGCGGGGCGCCCGCCGAAGTCGACCGGGATCACGACCTTGGGCAGCCGGCCGGACTTCCTGGCGGCGCGCAGCTTTTCCTCGAGTGCGTCGACCGACATGTTCAGGTCGCGCGGGTCCATGTCGACGAAGTCCACGTCCGCGCCGCAGTAGCGCGCGCAGTTCGCCGAGGCGAGGAAGCTGTTCGGGCTGGTCCATACGACGTCGCCCGGCCCGACCCCCAGCGCGATGCATGCGATGTGCAGCGCGGACGTCGCGCTGTTCACCGCGACGGCGTGCGTGGCCCCCACGTATCGCGCCACCGCCGATTCGAACGCGGGCACGCGCGGCCCCTGCGTGAGGAAGTCCGAGCGCAGCACCTCGGTGACGGCGGCGATGTCGTCGTCGGAGAT
>DATBPW010000386.1:0-3956 GCA_036561125.1 Ramlibacter sp.
GGATGCCGATCAGCGTGATCATGAACAGCACGGTGAGGATCGGCACGCCGACGATCGTCAGCAGGCCGACGCCGATCGACTGGCCGGGGCTCGTTCGCAACCGCTCCGGCGCCTCGACGCTGAAGATCGGCGCGGCCGCCAGGAAGACCGCGCCGCACGCGAGCAGCGCGAGGTACGTGACGATCGCCCCGATGATGCGAGCGCCCGCGCCCGTCGTCGAGGCGACCCTGTCGCGCACTTCGTCGCGCGCCGAGCCCAAATCGTCCAGGTGCTGCACCGCGCCGCCGACAACGGCGCCGTCGGCGCGTGTGATCGAGGCCGACACGTACGACAGCCGGCCGGTGATCTTCGCGGTCGGGCCCAGGACGACCTCGTCCGAATAGGCCCGCACGTCGCCGTGCACTTCGCCGTTGATGGTGACCGAGCCGCCATCGGCGCGCAGGTCGCCGTTGACGATGCCGTCCACCACGACGTCGCCGGCCATCACGCGCGCGCGCCCGCCGATGGTCGCGGACTTGCCGATGCGCACCTCGCCGCCCGCCGCGACCAGGTCACCGGTCACCGCGCTGTCGACATGGACCGTGCCGCCCGCGACGCGCACCCGGCCGCCGACCGGCGCGCGCACGTCCACCGTGCCGCCTGCCGCGACAGCGTTGCCGCCGACCGGCTGGTCGATGATCACGCTGCCGCCGAAGCCGACGAAGTTCTCCGGCACGGGCTTGCCCGGCGATACGCGGCCGCCCGCCAGCACCAGGTTGTTGTCCGTGTCGATGATGACCGCGTCGGTGTCCACGTTGCGCGCCGCATGCGCCGCACCCGCGAAGGCCAGCGAAGCGACGAAGACCACGTGCGCTGCGGCACGGGCCGTGCGCGAACTGTGCGCCATGGGAGCCTCCTTCCTGCTCAGCGGCAGGATGGGGGCGATGATAACGACAGGCCTGCCGGGTTCAGCAATGCAACCGGCTGAAACGACTTTTCGCGTCGCCGAGCGACTCCTGCGCCTCGTCGACCTCGTCCTGGATCACGCTGTTGCGAATGCGCTCCTGCTCGAACGGGATCTTCTTGTCCAGGCGCGCGCATTCGTCGCGGTCGGTCCGCGACAGGTGCACACGATGTTCGCGCAGCGCGAGTTCATCGGACGTTTCACCGGGCAGGCGGTGCGCCACGACCTCGCCCGCGCGGCGGTCGCTCACCGGGTCGATCGGCACGCTGTAGGTGTGCACGATGCGCGTCGAACAAGGCTGCTCCGAATACGAGTCCGAACTGCACTTGTAGACGGCCTGCGCCTGCACCTTGCCCCAGAGCGCGCCCAGCGCGATCGCGGCAACCAGCAACAGCATCCTCTTCATGGCTCGGACCTCCGTCGGATGAGGCCCAGCTTACGAAGGAGTGCGTGCCCCAGCAGTACCCAAATGAAACCACATGTGCGAAGCGCCGCGCGAGTGACAGAATGTGACGATGCAGATCACCGACTTCGACGCGAGCACGCTTTCGCGCAAGATCCACGGGCACGAGCTGTCGTGCCGCGAAGTGATGCAGGCGTTCCTCGCGCGCATCCACCAGCTCAACCCGACGTTCAACGCGATCGTCAACCTCGCGCCCGACGACGCGCTGCTCGCGCAGGCGGACGCGTACGACAAGGAGCTCGCGGCGGGCCTGTCGCGCGGCTGGCTGCACGGCATCCCCGTCGCGATCAAGGACGCGGCCGACGCGGTGGGCTTTCCGTCGACGAAAGGCTGCGAACTGCTGGCGGACCACAAGCCCGCGCGCGACAGCCTGATGACCGCGCGCATGAAGTCGGCCGGCTGCATCGTCATCGGCAAGACGACCACGCCCGAACTCGGGCTCGGCTCGCACACGTTCAGCACGCTGTGGGGCGCGACGCACAACGCGTGGGACATCGCCGTGAGCGCGGGCGGCAGCAGCGGCGGCGCGGCCGTGTGCCTGGCGCAACGCATGCTGCCCATTGCCGACGGTTCGGACTTCATGGGGTCGCTGCGCAACCCGGCCGGCTGGAACCACGTGTACGGCTTTCGCCCGTCGCAAGGGCGCGTGCCGCAGCCGTACAACAATGACGCGTGGATCGACATGCTCTCGACCGAAGGGCCGATGGGCCGCACGATCGAGGACGTGGGCCGGTTGCTCGTCACTCAAGCCGGTTATGACCCGCGCGCGCCGCTGTCGTTGCAGGGCAGCGTGGTGTGGAACGCGGGAACGGGCGACACGTCCGTGCTCAAGGGCCTGCGCATCGGCTGGCTCGCGGACATCGACGGCCACCTGGCCACCGACGACGGCGTGCTCGATGCGTGCGAGGACGCGCTCGAAAGTTTCTCGGCGGCGGGCGCGGTCGTCGACGAGATCCCGCTCGGCTTCGACCCCGGCAAGCTGTGGGATTGCTGGCTCGCGTGGCGCCGCGCGATCGCGGGCCCGCGCGTGGGCGCGCTCATGCACCTGCCGGGCGCCAAGGACAAGATCAAGCCCGAGGCGCAATGGGAGTACGAGTGCTCGCAGGGCCTGACGTACATGGACTTCCGCCGCGCGACCGAGACGCGCACCGCGTACTACCGCCACGTGCTCGGCCTGTTCGACCAGTGGGACGTGCTCGTGCTGCCGAGCGCGCAGGTGTGGCCGTTCGACGTGACGATGCGCTGGCCGCGCGCGATCGCCGGCCGCACGATGGACACGTATCACCGCTGGATGGAAGTCACGACCTACGCGACGCTCGCGGGCATCCCGTCGCTGGCCGTGCCGGCGGGCTTCCACGCCAACGGCAAGTGGCCGATCGGCATCCAGCTGATGGCGAAGAACAGCGCGGAGTCCTTCCTGCTGCGCGTCGCGGCGGCGTACGAAGCGGTGCGGAGGGATTTTCTCGCGCGGCGTCCCGACTGATCGTCACCGCGGCCGCGCTTCCCGCGTTTATATTGGGCGGATGAGCCCCGTCCCGGGCGCGAAACTGCGCATGCGGCTGCTGCTGCTCGCCGCGAGCGGCCTGTTGCCGCTCGTGCTCGTGCTGAGCTGGGGCGTCGACCACTTGTTCGAGGAAAGGCGCGAGGCCGCGCAGCGCTCCGCACTCGAGCTGTCGCGCGCGCTGGCGACGGCGGTGGATGCCGAAGTGCATTCGATCGAGGCGCTGCTCGAGCAGATGGGCACGTCCGACGAACTCGAGCGCGCGGACCTGCGCTCGTTCCACCTCGCGGCGCGGCGCGACGCGGAGCAGCTCGGCTGGCGGCAGGTGTCGCTGGCCGACGGCGACGGCCACCTCCTGTTCCGCTCGAACCAGCCCTTCGACAATTTCGACCCGAAGGTCGTCGACGCGGCAAGCCTCAAGCAGGTGACCGACACGAAACGGCCGCTCGTCACCCGCGTGGTCGAGTCGCCCAAGGACAAGATCGAGACCTTCGCCGTGCGCGTGCCGGTGCTGCGCGGCGACCAGGTCGTCTACGTGCTGACCGCCGTGCTGCCCACCGAAGTGATCGCGAAGGTGCTGCTGCGCCAGGGCATCCCCGCGGATTCCGTCGCGTCGGTGTTCGACCAGTCCGGGCGGCGCATCGCCCGCTCGCGGCCGTCGTCTGCGCAGTATGCCGCGGCGCCGCTGCAAAAGCTGCTCGAGTCCGGCGCGACGCAGGGCACGGGCATCACGAGGACGGTGGAAGGCGACGACGTGTACACGGGCTTCACGCGGCTGCAGGACCTCGGCTGGGCCGTGACAGTGGGCGCGTCGATTGCGCACGCGAACCGCGCGACGTATGCGCTGCTCGGCGCGATCGGCGTGGGCCTGGCCGCGTCGCTCGGGCTCGCCTTGTTGCTGGCCTGGGTGCTCGCGCGGCGCGTCACCGATCCCATCGAACGCCTGAAATCCGCCGCGGCCGCGCTCGGGCGCGGCGACCCCGTGACGCTGCCGCCGCTGGGCATCGCGGAGCTCGACGACGTCGCGAGCGCGCTGCGCACGGCGGCGA
>DATBPW010000387.1:0-5345 GCA_036561125.1 Ramlibacter sp.
CGCGGGCCGGCTGGACATCGATTCGACCGGACTGCTGGTCCTGACGCAGGACGGCCGCGTCGCGCGCCGCCTGATCGGCGAGGACAGCGGGATCGAGAAGGAATATCTCGTGCGCGTGAACGTCGGCAACGTCACGGCCAACGTGCAGGCGGCCTTTCCCGCCGACCAGCTCGCGCGCCTGCGCCACGGCCTGGCGCTGGACGGCGAGCCCCTGAAACCCGCACAGGTCGACTGGCAGAACCCCGAGCAGCTTCGGTTCGTGCTGACCGAGGGCAAGAAGCGCCAGATCCGGCGCATGTGCGAGCTGGTGGGGCTGAAGGTCATCGGGCTCAAGCGCATCCGTATCGGGCGCGTGGTGCTTGGCGGCTTGCCTGCCGGGCAGTGGCGCTACCTCGTGCCGCACGAGCGCTTCTAATTCAGCCCTAAATCTGCATCCGTAGACTCTTCGTATCGAGGAGATCGACAAATGCACTCGCACCGCTTCCACTTTCTTGCGCTGGCGCTGCTCGTGGTCGCCAGCATCGCGGCCGCGCTGATGGCGGGCGTTGCGGCAGTGGGCATGCAGCTCACGCCTCCTGTGGCGCTCGCGGCTGCGCTGCTCTGTCTCGTCCTTGTCGCCGGCGCCGTCGCGCTGCACCGGCAACTGCGCGAAGCCCGCTGGGACGCGGGTTACCGATTGCGCTGAAAATCCCCCCATGCGAGTCCTGCTGGTCGAAGACGACGAGATGATCGGACAGAGCCTCAAGCAGGCGCTGGGGGGCAACGGCTGGTCGGTCGACTGGGTCAAGGACGGCGCGCTCGCGCAAAGTGCATTGGCCGACGGCGACTACGCTTGCGTGCTGCTCGACCTGGGATTGCCCAAGAAGGACGGCATCGACGTGCTGCGCACGGCACGCAGCAAGGGCGACCACACGCCCGTGCTCGTGCTCACCGCGCGCGACGGCATCGACGACCGCATCACCGGGCTGGATGTCGGCGCCGACGATTACCTCGTCAAACCCTACGAATTCCGCGAGCTGCTGGCACGCATGCGCGCCGTCATCCGGCGCCGCGACGGCTCGGCGCATTCGATCATCGGCTCGGCCGAATTGCAGCTGGACCTCACGACGCGCGAAGTCATCGTGCAAGGCGAGCGCGCACAATTGTCCGCGCGCGAGTTCGCGCTGCTGCATGCGCTGCTCGAGCGGCCCGGCGCGATCCTGTCGCGCGAGCAGCTCGAGAACCGCATCTACGGCTGGGGCGAGGAAGTCACGAGCAACGCGGTGGACGTGCTGATCCACGGCATGCGGCGCAAGCTCGGGCAGGAAACGATCCGCAACGTGCGGGGCCTCGGCTGGCGCATCGCGCCGCCCGCGCAGGGAGCGCAGGCCGCATCATGATCGCGAAATTCCACGAAGGCGCGGTCGGCGCGCCGCCGCACGAGTCGCCGCCCGCCTGGCATGCGCGCGTCTTCCCCCACGGGCGCATGTGCTCGCTGCGGCGGGCGCTCCTGCTGTGGCTCGTGCCCCTGTTCCTGCTGGTGGGCGTCGCATCCGCCGCGTTCTCGTACTTCTCGCACGGCCGCATGGTCAGCGAGTTCATGGACACGCAGATGGAGGAGCTTGCGATCTCGCTCGCGGGCCATGGCGGCAGCCTGATGCCGCCTCCGCTGTCGCAGGAGCGCGTCGAGAAGTGGGGCATGTACGTGGTGCAGGTCTGGGACGCGCACGGCAAATTGCTCAACACGTCGTGGCCGCAGCTCGCGGCGCCGTTGCGGCCCGCGACCGGCTTCTCGGATGTCACGCTGGCCGGGCAGGACTGGCGCATCTACACGAGCGAAGCGACGCCGGCCGGCGAGCGCGTCCAGGTGATCCAGTCGGGCAAGTTCCGCAACCAGCTCGCGGCGGAACAAGCCATCGCCTCGGCGGTGCCGGTGCTGATCCTGCTGCCGCTGGCGATCTTCGTGCTGTGGGGCGTCGCGCGCGCGGTGTCGATCGCGGTGCAGGACATCGGCAAGCGCGCGGAATCGCAGGACTTCACCAACATCCAGGAGCTGCCGCTCGACCGCGTGCCGCTCGAGATCCGGCCGCTGGTCACGTCGTTCAACGGCCTGCTGACGCGCCTGCGCGATGCGTTCGACACCAAGCGGCGCTTCGTCCAGGACGCCGCGCACGAACTGCGCACGCCGCTCACGGCGCTGTCGCTGCAGCTGGAGAACCTGCGCAGCGAACTGCCGGGCGAATCCTGCCAGCAAAGCTTTGCGCAGCTCGAAGCCGGCGTGCAGCGCGCGAGCCGCCTCGTCGACCAGCTGCTGAAGATGACGCGCCAGCAGAGCACCGACACGGGCGAGCCGCGCATTGCCGTCGACCTGCAGGCGCAGGTGCGCGAGAGCATCGGCGCATTGATCGCGCTCGCGGACCAGCGGCGGATCGACCTCGGCGTCGCCGGCGATGTGGACGTCGCACCGGTGCTGGTGACCTGCACGCCCGGCGACATCCGCAGCGTCATCGACAACCTGATCGAGAACGCATTGCGCTACACACCCGAAGGCGGCGTGGTCGACGTTCGCGTGGGCAGCGCGAAGGGCAAGCCTTTCGTCGAGGTGGTCGACACCGGGCCGGGCATCCCGCCCGAACTGATCGAACGCGTTTTCGATCGCTTCTACCGCGTGCCGGGCAGCAGTGCGCGCGGCAGCGGCCTCGGGCTCGCGATCGCGAAGTCCGCCGCGGAGCGCTGCGGGCTGAGGGTCGTGCTGTCGAACCGGCGCGATCGCAGCGGGCTGGTGGCACGCGTCGAAGCAACGGGCGCGTGACTACGGCGAGATCGTGAGCTGGACCGAGTCGAAATAGGTCCCGATCGAGACGTCCTGGAGCGGCGGCAGGCGCGCATACACCGTCACGACCGTCGAAACGGTCCCGCGCGCCGGCACGGTGAGGGTCCGGCTCACCGTGTCGAGGCCGGGCGTCATGCCCCACGAGCTCGTGCGCGCACTGTCGCGAAACAGGTTGTACTGCAGCGAATCGGCGCTGCCCAGGCGAATCATCTTGCGTCCATGGGACGAGCCGCTGACTCCGGGGGACAGCGCGATGTCCAGGGTCGCGGTCTCGACCCGGCCCGTGCCGTCGCACGTGATGCGCAGCGTCACCGACGTGTCGGTCGGGTTGGCGGCATACGGGTCGTAGCCGCCGAAGGCCAGCCCGCCGGCCGATACGATGCGGCAAAACGGCGTTGCGTTCGCCGCGCTTGCGACGAGCAGCAGGGCGAGCAGCCAGGCCCTATTCACAGACGATCCCCTCCGGGATTTCGTGCACGGCGTCGTTGAATTCCGGCACGTGCATGCGGCACGTGTACGCCTTGCCGTTGGCATCGAGATGCCCCGTGTAGTCGCCGGGCTGCGCATCCTCGATGTAGAAATCGCCCGCCGAACTCGTTTCGATTTCGCGGGGCCGGCCCGGGCCCTCCAGTGTCAACGTCGAAGCCGGCGGCGTGCGGCTCACGCCGCCATCGACCATGTGCACGAGCCCGATGACCGAATGGACGCGGCGCGCGCCGAAATCGACCACCGCGCCGCTGCGGTAAGGCAGCGTGAGCGTGTGGTGATTCTCGCGAAGGTTGTAGTCCATGCCGAGTTGCTTGTCGTTCACCGAGATCGACTGCCGATCATATGAGTTCACCTCCGGCAGGAAGAGCGTGCCGTTGGCATCGGTGTGGCCTTCGACATGGTTGTTCACCAGCACGTCCACGCCGGCCTGGGCGGCGCCCAGCCGCGCGACGACGAAGCTGTCGTCCGTGCGTCGCGTGATCCCGTAAAAGCCATCGACGCCGACGACCGCGCCGCTCACCGCCAATTCCGAGTAATACGCCTTGCGATCCGGCCCGGTGATCGGCGACGTGCCGAAGAATTCCACGGTGGCCGGCTGCAGGTTCCACGTCGCGGATGCATAGCCGCTCGAGGTCGTCGACCCGCCGCCGGTGCTCGTCACGACACCGGCGCGGTAGCCCATGCCTTCGCCCTGGTTCAGCGTGCGGCCGGCTTCGATCTCGGTCTGCCGGCTGCTGTTGAACGAGTGCGCGGTCGCAGTGGCCCAGTTCCTCGTATCGAAGTCGAACCTCAGGTACAGGTTTGCGAGCCGCTGCGAGACGCCGTTCACCCGTTCGCTCTGGATCTCCGCGTTCAGCGACAAACGCCGCGACAGGCTGTACCCGAAGCGCAGCGTCGCCGACGAAATCCGGTCGGTTGCACTGACGCTGCGCTGCAGGTCGAGGCCCACGGTCGCGCCGAACACGTGCGTCGTGAAGGCCGCATCCGTTTCCCGCTGCGGGAATGCACTGAGCCCGGCCGACGCGAAACTGCGGAATGAATTGGCGAACTGCCGGCGCGAAAGCACCACTGCGGATTGCGGCGTGAGGTACGCATAGCGCACGTCCCAGCCGGTGGCGTGCGTGCCTTGCACACGATCCGAGCTGAAAAGGCCGTCGGCCGACACGAGTCCGAGCGAGTCGCTGCGAAACGTGGCGCCGGCCCCCAGGTTCGTGAAATCGCGCGAGCCTTCGCCGCCGGCGGACAGCGTGATCGAGTCCGTCAGGCCATACCGGTGCAAGCCCTGCCACGCGCCTTCCTTGTAGTGCGCCTGGCCCTGGTCGTCGAGCTCCGCTCGCCGGCCGATGAAATAACTGAAGTCATGGACTCCCCGGGCGAGCACCTGGTCGGTGAAGAGGAACGGTCCGTCGAACACCTGCCGATGCCCCGATATGTCGGTCACGATGACTTGCACCCTGCGTGTCCCGCCGTACTGCAGGAGGTTGTCGACGACGATCGGCCCCGGGCTGACGCGCTGCCGTGCGATGGTGGTCCCGTCGACCGCGACTTCGACGTCCGCCGGCAGGCTCGTGGCCATCTGGAACGACGCGGCAGGTTGGCGCAGCTGGTCCGGCGTGAGCTCGAAATGGCGCGCATACAGCACGCCACCGCCGAGAACCGTGCTGCCATACGGCCCCGCCGACGAGACCACGTCGCCGAACGTCAGGCGCGCGCCCCGCGCCAAGTCGTCCCAGATGGCTTGCGTCGATCCACGCACGACGTTGCGGGTCACATCCCCCAACTGCACGCGCAGGTCCTGGTGCAGGAGCACGGGCCCATATCGCAGGTTCAGGTCCGACTGCACGCCTTCCTCCGACCCGGTGTCGCCCGATCGGCGTGCGTACATCCGGTACCCGGCAATGAAGCTCGTCTGCGGCTGGATCGGATCGAGGGGCGGCGGCAGCGACGTCATGTCGATGCGCGTTCCGGGCAGGAGCTTCGTTGCGAATTCGAGCGTGAGCGTCAGCTCGTCCTCGTTGAAGCGCAGTCCGGCGGTCGCGAGGCC
>DATBPW010000388.1:0-2818 GCA_036561125.1 Ramlibacter sp.
ATCCGCGCCGACGCGCGCGCCGACTACGAAGCCATCGGCCAGGTCGTCTATGCCGCGCAGCAGGCCGGCATCGTGCACGTGGGCTTCCTCACGGAGCCGCCTCAATGATCCCGCTCGACTCCGATGCGGACGACGCCGACATGATGGTCGACATCAACACCACGCCGCTGGTCGACGTGCTGCTGGTGCTGCTGGTGATGCTGATCATCACGATCCCGATCCAGCTGCACTCGGTGAATCTCGAGATGCCGAGTGCCAACGCGCCGCAGCCGCCGTCCGAACCGGTGATCGTGCAGCTGGACGTCACGCCGTCGGGCGATTTCACCTGGAACGGCGAGACGCTCAAGGGGCTGGGCGAGCTGGAGCAGCGCCTGCGCGACGCGGCCGCGCAGGTCGACCAGCCCGAGATCCACCTGCGCCCCGATGCGCGCGCGAAATACGAAGTGGTCGCCGCGGCACTGGCCGCCGCGCAACGCGCCGGCTTGCAGAAGATCGGGCTCGTCGGCTCCGAGCAGTTCGCGCACTAGGCCTCGTATTCCGCCGAGCCCTGCACCCACATGAACGACTGCAGGTCGATCATGTCGCGCGCGCGAAAGCCCGCGCGGCGGTCGAGGTCGCGCCGGATGATCGCCGCGAACGTCAGCAGCGACTGGTAGACGCGCCAGTCCGGCGCCGACTCGTAGTGGAAGTTGAAGCCATACGCGTGCGCCGCGCGGCGCGTCGCCATCGGCTTCAGGAAGATGTGCCTGTCCGGCCGCGCGAGGAAGCCGAACACCGTGACGATTGGCCATGTCAGCACCGGCGCGTCGCGCCGCGGCAGTTCCGAGACGGCTTGCACCCAGTCGGCGAACTTGCGCTGCGGCGCGCCGCGGCTCCACAGGAAGTGGTACAGCTCGGTGGCGAACAGGCGCGCGCCGGCCGGCGTCTTCAGCGCGTCGCGCAGCGCCATCTTCTCGAACGAGAACAGCAGGCTCGTGTGCGACTCGATGCGGATCGCCGCATCGGCGACCTGGCGGAACTCGCCGCGTGCGATCAGCTTGCGGAACTCCACCGGGCCGAGCTCGGCCTGCCATTCGAGGTGGGCGCGCTCCTTGAACGAGCGCTCCGCGACCTGGTAGGTCTCGTCGGCGAAGCCGTCGGGGTAGAACAGTTCGAACTTGCGGCGGCACCGCGCCGCACCGAGGTAGTTGACGTTGCTGGCGCGTGCGCCTGTCAGCGGATAGGTGAGGGAAGCTAGACGTGCCATGCAGGCAGTTTTCGCAGCGGCGGCCACCTCATCCTTGTGGGACTCGGGCCCATCGGGCTGTAGGACTGCCGCTCAGGCAGCTTTCAAGCGCAACCTTGTGATCTCCGACGGCGCGCCGAAACGCTTCGGCGGCCCCCAGTACCCGGTGCCGCGGCTGACGTAGACCCACAGGTGGCCCGTGCGATGCAGCCCGGCGGTGAAGGGCTGCTGCAGCCGCACGAAATGCACCCATGGCCAGAACTGCCCACCATGTGTGTGGCCCGACAGCTGCAGGTCGAAACCCGCGAGCGCGGCGGCCGCGGCGGTGCGCGGCTGATGGGCCAGCAGGATCTTCGCGTGCGCATCGGCCGGCGCACCCGCGAGGGCCGATGCGGGATTGCTCGCATGCGACTCGTGGAAGAGCCCGGCGCTGTAGTCGGGCACGCCCGCGATGACGAGCTTGCCCTGCGCGCCTTCGATCACGACGTGCTCGTTGTTCAGCACGCTGATGCCGAGCCGGCGCAGCTCCTCGATCCACGGCAGCGCGCCGGAGTAGTACTCGTGGTTGCCGGTGACGAAGTAGCGGCCGTGACGCGCGCGCAGGTTCGCGAGCGGCGCGACGTGGTCGCGCAGTTGCGGCACGCTGCCGTCGACCAGGTCGCCGGTGATCGCGATCACGTCCGCGTCGAGCGCGTTCACCGCCTCGACGATGCCTTCGACGTAATTGCGGCGAATGGTGGGCCCGACGTGCACGTCGCTGATCTGCGCGATGGTGAAGCCCTCGAGCTCGCGCGGCAGCCCTTCGATCGGCACGTCCACGTCGACGACGCGTGCGATGCGCCGCGCGTTCCACAAGCCGACCACCGTGATCGCGAAGGCGATGCACGGCACGGCCACGGCCGTGACGCGTTCGATGTGCGAGAACGCGAACACCATCGGCGTGAATGTCGAGACGAGGCCGATGCCGATCAACAGCACGTCGCGCAGGAACGTCGCCACCAGCAGCGACGAGAAGAAGCCCATCGCGAACAGCCCGGCGACGGCGACGCGTTCGGCCCGGATCCCGCGCAGGTAGCGCCACGCGAGCATCCCCATAGGCACCAGCAGCGCCTCGACGGCGAGCCACGCCACGACGATCCAGTGCCACGGCGCCGGCAGCGCCGCGGCCAGGCGCACGCCGATATAGAGGTGCAGGAGCGCCGAAACACCGAACATGAAGGCCGCCGACATCCGCGCAGCCTAACTGATGCAGCTCAAAGGAGTGTGAGGCGGCGATGAGCGCGGCTGCGCTTGGGGTAAGCTCCTGCCCAGCCCACGCGAACCCCCGAGGAGAGACTCCATGCTCATAGGCGTTCCCGCCGAAACAATGGCGGGCGAAAAGCGCGTCGCGACCGTTCCCGACGTCGTGCAGAAACTCACCAAGCTCGGGTTCTCGGTGGCCGTGCAAAGCGACGCGGGCGATGCGTCGAACTTCGCGGACGACACCTACGTCGCCGCCGGTGCGCAGGTCGTGCCCACCGCGGCCGAACTCTGGGCGCAATCCGACATCGTCTTCAAGGTGCGCCCGCCGACGGCGCAGGAAGTCGGCCTGAT
>DATBPW010000389.1:0-1670 GCA_036561125.1 Ramlibacter sp.
CATGCCCTGGACCCAAGACCAAATGGCCAAGCGCGCGGCGCAGGAGCTCAAGGACGGCTACTACGTCAACCTCGGCATCGGCATCCCGACGCTGGTGGCGAACCACACCGGCGACAAGGAGGTGTGGCTGCAATCCGAGAACGGCATGCTCGGCATCGGCCCGTTCCCGGCCGAATCGGAAGTCGACGCCGACCTGATCAACGCGGGCAAGCAGACGGTGACCACCATCAAGGGCAGCTCGATCTTCGGCAGCCACGATTCGTTCGCGATGATCCGCGGCGGCAAGATCAACCTGTCGATCCTCGGCGCGATGCAGGTGAGCGAGAAGGGCGACCTCGCCAACTGGATGATCCCCGGCAAGATGGTCAAGGGCATGGGCGGCGCGATGGACCTGGTGGCCGGCGTGCCGCGCGTGATCGTGCTGATGGAGCACGTCGCGAAAAAGAAGGACGGCACCGAGGACTTGAAGATCCTGCCCAAGTGCACGCTGCCGCTCACGGGCGTGGGTGTGGTCGACCGCCTGATCACCGACCTCGGCGTGTTCGATGTGACACCGCAGGGCCTGTTCTGCGTCGAGCTCGCGCCCGAAGTGACGTTCGACTACGTGCAATCGAAAACCGGCGTCACGCTGATTCGGTGAACCCGCAGGCCGCGCTCGCCGGGCTGTGGCAGCTCGCGCAGTTGCCGGCCGACGCGCTGTCTTTCGCGGAACTCACCGGGCAAGATCCGGTGCTGCCATCTTCTTTCGCCGTCGGCACGGCTGCGCAATCGACGATTGCCGCAGCCGCGCTTGCAGCATGCGAGCTCGGCCACGCGCGCGGCGCGGATCGACAGCGCGTGAGCGTCGACATGACGCACGCCGCGCTCGAATGCACGGGCTGGTTCGCGCTCGACGGCAAGGTGCCGCCCCAGTGGGACCCCTTCTCCGGCCTGTACGCGTGCAAGGACGGTTGGGTGCGCGTGCACGCGAATTTCCGCCATCACCGCGATGGCGCGCTGCGCCTGCTCGGGCTCGATCCGGCAAAGGCGACGCGCGACGACGCGCAAGCGGCGTTGATGGCGTGGGACGCGGTGAAGTTCGAAACCGCGATGGCCGAAGCGAACCTCGTCGCGACGGCGCTGCGCACGTTCGATGAATGGGACGCGACGGAGCAGGCGCGCGCGATCGCGTCGCAGCCGCTCTTCTCGATCACGCGCATCGGTGACGCGTCGCCGCTGGACCTGCCGCCGATCACCAACGAGCAGCGTCCCCTCGAAGGCGTGCGCGTCCTCGACCTCACGCGCATCCTCGCCGGCCCCGTCGGTGGCCGCGCGCTGGCTGCTTATGGCGCGGACGTGATGCTGGTGAATTCGCCGCAGCTCCCCAACATCGACGCGATCGCCGACACGAGCCGCGGCAAGCGCTCGACGCACGTGGACTTGCGCACGCAGGAAGGCCGCGCCGCGATGAATGCGCTGGTCGACGGTGCGCACGTCTTCGTCCAGGGCTATCGCCCCGGTGGACTGCGCGAACTGGGCTACGGGCCCGACCAAGTCGCAAAGCGCCGCCCCGGCATCGTGTATGTGTCGCTCACCGCTTACGGCTCGCACGGCCCGTGGTCGAATCGACGCGGCTTCGATTCGCTGGTGCAGACCGCGACCGGCTTCAACCACGCCGAAGGCGAAGCGGC
>DATBPW010000390.1:0-1797 GCA_036561125.1 Ramlibacter sp.
ATCAGGCCGACTTCCTGCGCCGTCGGCGGGCGCACCTTGAAGACGATGTCGGATTGCGCCCAGAGTTCGGCCGCGGTGGGCACGACCTGCGCACCGGCGGCGACGTAGGTGTCGTCCGCGAAGTTCGACGCATCGCCCGCGCCGCTTTGCACGGCCACCGAAAACCCGAGCTTGGTGAGTTTCTGCACGACGTCGGGAACGGTCGCGACGCGCTTTTCGCCCGCCATTGTTTCGGCGGGAACGCCTATGAGCATGGAGTCTCTCCTCGGGGGGTTCGCGTGGGCTGGGCAGGAGCTTACCCCAAGCGCAGCCGCGCTCATCGCTGCCTCACACTCCTTTGAGCTGCATCAGTTAGGCTGCGCGAATGTCGGCGGCCTTCATGTTCGGCGTTTCGGCGCTCCTGCACTTCTATGTCGGCGCGCGCCTGGCCACGGCGCTGCCGGCGCCGTGGCACTGGATCGTCGTGGCGTGGCTCGCTATCGAGGCGCTGCTGGTGCCCATGGGGATGCTCGCGTGGCGCTACCTGCGCGGGATCCGGGCCGAACGCGTCGCCGTCGCCGGGCTGTTCGCGATGGGCTTCTTCTCGTCGCTGCTGGTGGGGACGTTCCTGCGCGACGTGCTGTTGATCGGCATCGGCCTCGTCTCGACTTTCACGCCGATGGTGTTCGCGTTCTCGCACATCGAGCGCGTCACGGCCGTGGCCGTGCCGTGCATCGCCTTCGCGATCACGGTGGTCGGCTTGTGGAACGCGCGGCGCATCGCACGCGTCGTCGATGTGGACGTGCCGATCGATGGCCTGCCGCGCGAGCTCGAGGGCTTCACCATCGCGCAGATCAGCGACGTGCACGTCGGGCCGACCATCCGCCGCAATTACGTCGAAGGCATCGTCGAGGCGGTGAACGCGCTCGATGCGGACGTGATCGCGATCACCGGCGACCTGGTCGACGGCAGCGTGCCGCAACTGCGCGACCACGTCGCGCCGCTGGCGAACCTGCGCGCGCGGCACGGCCGCTACTTCGTCACCGGCAACCACGAGTACTACTCCGGCGCGCTGCCGTGGATCGAGGAGCTGCGCCGGCTCGGCATCAGCGTGCTGAACAACGAGCACGTCGTGATCGAACGCGCGCAGGGCAAGCTCGTCATCGCGGGCGTGCCCGACTACAGCGCCGGGCTCTTCCACGAGTCGCATGCGAGCAATCCCGCGTCGGCCCTCGCGGGTGCGCCGGCCGACGCGCACGCGAAGATCCTGCTGGCCCATCAGCCGCGCAGCGCCGCGGCCGCGGCGCTCGCGGGTTTCGACTTGCAGCTGTCGGGCCACACGCATGGCGGGCAGTTCTGGCCATGGGTGCACTTCGTGCGGCTGCAGCAACCCTTCACCGCCGGGCTGCATCGCCTGGACCACCTGTGGGTCTACGTCAGCCGGGGCACCGGGTACTGGGGACCGCCGAAGCGTTTCGGCGCGCCGTCGGAGATCACACGGTTGCGCTTGAAAGCTGCCTGAGCCGCAGTCCTACAGCCCGATGGGCCCGAGTCCCACAAGGATGAGGTGGCCGCCGCTGCGAAAACTGCCTGCATGGCACGCCTAGCTTCCCTCACCTATCCGCTGACAGGCGCACGCGCCAGCAACGTCAACTATCTCGGGGCGGCGCGCTGCCGCCGCAAGTTCGAACTGTTCTACCCCGACGGCTTCGCCGACGAGACCTACCAGGTCGCGGAGCGCTCGTTCAAGGAGCGCGCCCACCTCGAATGGCAGGCCGAGCTCGGGCCGGTGGAGTTCCGCAAGCTGATCGCGCGCGG
>DATBPW010000391.1:0-5754 GCA_036561125.1 Ramlibacter sp.
TCGCGAACTTCCGCGCGAACTACGAAGACGCGCTGCGCGACGGCGCGTCCATCGCCTGGTACCGCTGAATGATCGTGCGCGATGCGCGGCCGGGCGACTTCGACGCGATCGTGCGGCTCAACCTCGAGTCGGAACATTTCCTGAGCCGCATGGCGCCGGCCCGGCTGCAGCAGCTCGCGTCGCAGTGCGTGTATTTGCGGGTGGCCGAGGTCGAAGGTGAGGCCGGCGCATTCCTGATGGCCTTCGCGCCGCAGTCCGCGTACGACAGCGAGAACTTCCAGTGGTTTCGCGAGCGCTACACGTCGTTCGTCTACATCGATCGCATCGCGGTCGATGTGCGCCTGCGCGGGCGCGGCCTCGGTGTGCGGCTCTATGAAGATGTTTTCGCATTCGCGCGCGACCGTGGTTGCGAGCGCGTGGTCGCTGAATTCGATGTGGATCCACCCAACCCCGTCTCGGCAAAGCTGCATGCACGGTTCGGCTTTCGCGAAGTGGGCTTGCGCAGCGTGAGCTATGCGGACAAGCGCGTCGCCATGCAGGAAGCGCCGCTTGTGGCACGATGAGCGCCATGGACGCTCCCACCCTCATTCGCTGGCATGAGATCGTCGCGACGCGCAACGTGCGCGCGCTGAAGGACTTGCTGGCCGACGACTGCGTGTTCCACTCGCCCGTCGTGCACACGCCGCAGGCCGGCAAGGCGGCGACCTTCCAGTACCTCGCGGCCGCGTTCCAGGTGTTCTTCAACCCCACGTTCCGCTACGTGCGCGAAGTCGCGGGCGATCACGACGCGGTGCTGGAGTTCGCGCTGACGATCGAGGGCATCGAGATCAACGGCGTCGACATGATCCGCTGGAACGACGCGGGGCAGGTCGTCGACTTCAAGGTGATGATCCGGCCGCTCAAGGCCGTGAACATGATCCACCAGAAGATGGCGGCGATGCTGCAGGCGCAGCAGTAACGCCCGCCCTGCGGGCGATCAGGAATCGGCCGCTGCGCACGCGGCCTGCAGGAGACGCCGCCGGTACTGCCCCGGCGGCTCGCCGAACCAGCGGCGCGACGCGCGCTGAAAGTTGCTCTGGTCGACGAAGCCGAGCAGGTCCGCGATCTCGCCGAGCGCGTAGCGCTCCTCCGACAGGTACTTGCGAGCCAGTTCGCGGCGCGCGTCGTCGAGAAGCTGCTGGAACGACGTGTCCTCGTCGTGCAGCCGGCGCTGCAGGGTGCGCTCCGCCATCGCCAGGCTGGCCGCGACCTCGTCGCGCCGCGGCTCGCCCTTGTGCAGCCGCCGCACGATCTCGGCGCTCACGCGGTAGCTCGTGCTGGCCTTGCCGAGTGCAGTGATCCGCTCGCGCAGCACGTTCTCGTGCAGCGACAGCATCGCGGGATTGCGCGACGGGATGCTGGCCGCGAGGTCCACGCCGCTCACGAGCAGGCGGTTCTCGGGGCGGTCGAAATGCAGCGCGCCGCAGCCGAACACTTCGCGATAACGGCCCACCTCCGGCGGGGCGGAATACTTGAATTCGACCGCGAGCGGCACCAGGCTGCGGCGCGTGACCCACTGGCACACGACGATGAGCGAGAGCAGGCCGTAGGCATAGCGCTGGCGCGGCACCGGGCGCGCGAAGCCGCTGCCGCCGAGCACGAGCCATGCGTCGTCGCCTTCGGGCAGCAACTCGAACGTCGCCGCGTCGGAGATCACCGCCATGTAGCGCGACAACGCCTGCAGGCCGCAGCGCAAGGTGTCGCACGACGCCATCGCGTAGGCCACGATGTCGTAGTTCACATGGCGGGCGGCGATCTCACGATCGAGGCCCAGCGCGGGGTTGCCGCTCCACGCGACCGCGAGCTGCCACAGCGCGCTCACTTCGTCGGGCCCGAAACGCGCCGAGGGGTCGCCGAGCCGCCGCGCGTCGATGCCCGCCGCGGGCACCAGGCGCGCGACGTCGACGCCCGACGCGGCGAACATCTCGAGCACGCCGTTGACCCACGAACACGAGCTGGTGCGCTGCATTGGTTGTCTGCGAAGTCACTGGATTGGCCGCGTTGCGATAACGCCCGCGGCGGTGCGCACCGACACACTCTCCCCGATTGCGTCCGGCCTGCACCCCGAGGGAATTTCATGGGATTTGCGCCGTGCGCACAAGTGGAGACTTACCCCATGGAAGGAGACAAGACGATGCATGCCGGAACCTGGAAGACGATGGCGGGCGCGGCGCTGTGCGCCCTGGTGGCCGCCTGCGGCGGCGGAGGAGGCGGCGACGTGGACCTGACCTTGCGCAACACGACCCTCGGGCAGGTGCAGGGCGCGAGCGATCCGCAGACCGCGACACTGTCGTGGAAGGGCATTCCCTTCGCCCAGCCGCCGGTCGGTGCGTTGCGCTGGAAGGCGCCGCAGGACCCGGCGCCGTGGAGCACCACGCGCCAGGCCAAGGCGTTCGGCAACGCGTGCATCCAGAACGGGCGCATCTACGGGCCCGGCTCCAACAACACGTACGACGCGACGATCGGCACGACGCTGAACACGCCGGTCGGCAGCGAAGATTGCCTCACGCTGAACGTCTGGCGGCCGGCGGCGCAGACGATCGGCCTGCCGGTCATCTACTTCGTGTACGGCGGCAGCGACATCTCCGGCTACACGGCCGACCCGGTGTACGACGGCGCGAAGCTCGCGGCCGCGGCCAACGCCGTCGTGGTCACCGCGAACTATCGCGTCGGCCCGCTCGGTTTCTTCAACATGGCGGCGCTCAAGTCGGGAACGAACTCCGCGGAAGACTCGGGCAACTTCGCGCTGCTCGACATCATCCAGACGCTCAAGTTCATCAAGAACAACGCGGCGAATTTCGGCGGCGACCCGAACAACGTGACGCTCATGGGCCAGTCGGCGGGAGCGATCAACGTGTATGCGCTGCTCGCCGCGCCCTCCGCGGCGGGATTGTTCCAGCGCGCGATCCCGATCTCGGGCGGCATCTCGCTGCAAACCGACCTGCCCACCGGGCAACTCGCGATCCTGACGCCCGTCAGCACGTATGCGGGCCAATCCGGCGCGCTGCTCACGAAGCTGCTGATCGCCGACGGCACCGCCACCGATGCGACATCGGCCACCGCGTGGATCACGAGCCACTCCAGCGCCGACATCGCCGCGTACATGCGCGCGAAGGATGCGAAGACGCTGCTGACGACGCTGCTGCTCAACGGCTTGACAGGCTCGGGACCGATCGCCGACGGCACGTTCCTGCCCGCCAGCCCGATCGCGGCGATCAACGCCGGCAACTACAACAAGGTGCCCGTGCTCGCGGGGAACACGGCCGAAGAAGGCAAGTTGTTCGGCGCGCTGCTGCCGCTGTTCGGCCTGCCCTCGGGCTACAAGATCAACGACGCGACGCGGTTTGCCACGATGATGAACTTCAACCCGGACGCGAGCCCGCCCGCGCTCGGCGAAGCCGACGTGCTCGACCCGTCGTACGTGCCGTCGAACACGCCGGCGACGGGCTGGTCCGCGCGCGCCGCCGTGCTGACGAACATCTGGATCTACGCGAACCGCGACAACGTGCTCAACGCGCTCAAGTCGAAGCAGTCGAACGTGTGGTACTACCAGTTCAACTGGGCGCAGGAGCCCGCGCCGTGGAACACGGTGTACGGCGCCGCGCACGCGTTCGACCTGCCGTTCATCTTCGGCAACTTCGGCCCGTCGCTGTTCTCGAACGTGGCCAACAGCACGGCGAACAAGCCGGGCCGCCTGGAACTGTCGGACGCGATGATGGCCACGGTGGCGGCGTTCGCGAAGAACGGCGACCCGAACAACGCCGCGCTCGGCGTCACGTGGCAGCCGTGGCCGTCGAAGCTGTTCTTCGACGCGACTGCGGCGCACAAGGCGATCAGCACGCAGTAGGAGGCGCCGGCTGCCGGGTCCCAAAGGCGGGCACAATCGCGGCGCATGGAGACGCCGAACGAGAAACCCGCCTTGCCCGACCGGCTCTCGGTCGATCCGCGCAGCCCGCACCACGTGTCCGCGATCTTCGAGCATGACGTGGGCATCCGCTTCAACGGCAAGGAGCGGCACGATGTCGAGGAGTACTGCATCAGCGAAGGCTGGATCCGCGTGCCGGCCGGCAAGACACTGGACCGGCACGGCAAGCCGCTGCTGATCAAGCTCAAGGGGCAGGTCGAGCCGTTCTACAAGTAGTGCGCATCGGCCTCATCTCCGACACGCATGGCCTGTTGCGGCCGGAGGCGCTGCGGTTCCTCGACGGCTGCGACGCGATCGTGCATGCGGGCGACATCGGCAAGCCCGCTTAGCTCATCGGTAAGGCTCAAAGACCCGAAAACCCGCGCTTTGAGCTGATCCGTTGCCAACTTTGTGGCGTGCAAGTCACATTGCGGCGACACGTTTTGATATCTCGCAAGCTAGACTGTGTCTCTTTGTGAATCGCCCACGAGGGCCCATCGATGCTCGACTTCCGCAAATTCCTGCAACGCGGTGAGCCGGATGAGAATCCGGTGACGGAAGTCGGCACGTCCGGTCATTCGGTCACCGAAATCCTGGAGGAGTACCGCGCGCTCCTCATCGACCAGCTCATCCGCGGCGGCGTCGCGCCGGATTGCGTCGAGATCGAAGTGAAGCAAGGCGGCAAGCTGCGCGATGGCCGCGCCTTGTACATCGGCATGCTGCGCCTCGTGAAATGGGACCGCGCGCCGTCGGTGCGGTTGCTGCTGGGGCTGCCCATCCTCGAGAGCCGCTTGCGCCGCGTGGTGCGGGGCAGCTGGCTGCACGAGGTCAGCGGCTTCGGCGGCGTGTGGCTGCACGCGTCCGGGCAATTGCAGGACTCGCGCGCGATGGAGGACTTGCGTGCGCTCGTCGTCGACATCGAGCACCGCGAGGCCACCGATTCGAAGCCGCCGCCGTCTTCCGGTGGCGTGTGGTCGCTGCCCACCGACCTCGGCCAGCTGCGCGAGTAGGCCGGGCTGCCCGTAGGACGGCGGCGCAACTTCGTGTCCCATGCCTGTGCGGCACCCGCCGCGCGGCGCATCATGGCCGAGCCATGGACACGTCCACCCACCCGTCCGCCTTCGCGTCCGCAACCGGCGACATCGATGCGATCAACCGCCGCGCGTGGTCGCGCGGGTCCACCGTGCGCGAATACGAGCGCCTGCACGGCTGGACCGATCCCGGCGAGCGCGCGGCGATCGAGTTCGCCGCGAACGAAGCGCGAGGACAGCCGATCCTCGACATCGGCGTCGGCGCGGGCCGCACCGCGCAGTTCCTCGAGCCGCTGGCCGGCAGCTACGTCGCGATCGACTACACCGAGGCGATGGTGCGGGCGTTTCGCAAGCTGCATCCCGGCGTGCGCATCGAGCAGATGGACGCGCGCGACCTGTCGGCGTTCTTCGACGGGCAGTTCGCGCTGGTGGTGTTCTCGTTCAACGGCATCGACGCGGTCGACCACGACGGGCGTGCGAAGGTGCTGCGCGAGGTGCACCGCGTGCTGCGTCCGGGCGGCCGCTTCCTTTTTTCGGCGCACAACAACGAAGGGCCCGGCCGGGGCGAGCGCCCGGGGCTGCGCATCCCGTTCACGTGGAACCCGGTGAAGCTCGGCTGGCGCAGCGTGAAGGCGTTGGGCGCGCTGCCGCGCTCATTGAGCAACCACCGCAAATACCGGCAGCTGAACGAAGAGCACGACGGCTGGTCGATGCAGAACGCGGGCGCGCACGAGTTCGGCATCCTCATCATGTACACGACGCTCGCGGAGCAGCAGCGGC
>DATBPW010000392.1:0-1960 GCA_036561125.1 Ramlibacter sp.
GGCGAAGTGATCCTGCGCTGCTGGCAGACCGCGCACAAGATGAAGCTGCAGCGCGGCGCGCTCGGCGGCGACAGCGCGCGCAACGACAACTTCCGCGTCAAGCGCTACGTCGCCAAGTACACGATCAACCCCGCGATCGCGCACGGCATTTCGCACGAGGTCGGCAGCATCGAGGCGGGCAAGTGGGCGGACCTCGTGATCTGGAAGCCGGCGTTTTTCGGCGTCAAGCCCTCGCTCGTGCTGAAGGGCGGCTTCATCGCACTCGCGGCGATGGGCGACCCGAATGCATCGATCCCCACCCCGCAGCCGGTGCACTACCGGCCGATGTTCGGCAGCTTCGGCGGCGCGGTCGCGAAAGGCTCGTTCACGTTCGTGTCGCAGTCGGCGTTCGACGCGGACGTGAAAGCGAAGTACGGCCTGGCCAAGAACATCGGCGTGTCGAAAAACCAGCGGCGCATCACCAAGCGCGACATGGTCCACAACGCCACGCTGCCCAGGATGGAGATCGACCCGCAGACATACGCGGTGCGCGCCGATGGCCAGCTGCTCACGTGCGCGCCGGCGAAGGTGCTGCCGATGGCGCAGCGGTACTTCCTTTTCTGACGACAATCGCCGGATGCTGCAAGCCACCAAGCTTCTTCCGCAGGGCGCCGGCCTCGCGCCCGTGCTTCTCAAGCGCGCCGCGACGGTCACGCTCGACTGGGACACGCGCCAGAAAAGCCGTTTCGATTTCATGGACAACACGGGGCGCCATGTCGGTGTGTTCCTCGCGCGCGGCACGGCGGTGCGCGGCGGCGACGTGCTCGTCGCCGAAGACGGCACATTCATCCGTGTCATCGCCGCCGACGAACCCGTGCTCGTCATCACCGCGTGCAAGGAGCACGGCACGCCCTTCGACCTCACGCGCGCCGCGTACCACCTGGGCAACCGCCACGTGCCGATCGAACTGCAGCCGGGCCACTTGAAGATCGGGCCCGACCATGTGCTCGCCGACATGCTGCGCAGCATGCATCTCGACGTCACAGAATCGAACGCGCCGTTCGAGCCCGAAATCGGCGCGTACGCGAAAGGGGGCCACTCGCATGGACAGGGCCACCACGGACACGACCACTGACGGCCTGCTCGCGCTGCTGTGGCTCGCGTCGCCCGCGTTGCCGGTCGGCGGCTTCTCGTATTCCGAGGGTCTCGAGGCGGCGGTGGACGCGAGCATCGTCACGAGCGAAACGCGGGCCGGCGAATGGCTGGCCCAGCAGTTGCACCTGGCCCTTGCGCGCGCGGACCTCATCGTCGTGCGCGGCGCCATCGCAGCGTGGCGCGACGATGATCTGGAAACCGTCCGGCAGTTGAACGACTGGATGCTGCGCACGCGCGAAACGTCGGAGTTGCGCCAGCAGACCGCGCAAATGGGCCGCTCGCTCGTGGAGTGGCTCAAGGCCGTGCGGCCGGATGCGGCTGCGCGCGCGAGCTTTGCGCCGACTTATCCCGTCGCGTGGTCGCTCGCCGCGGCTGCGTTCGATGTCGATGTGCGCTGCGCCTTGCAGGCGTTCGCATTCGGCTGGGCCGAGAACATGGTGCAGGCCGCGGTGCGCGTCGTGCCGCTCGGGCAGAGCGCGGGCCAGCGCATCCTGTCGCGGCTCGCGCAGGAAATTCCCGCGGCCATCGACGAGTCGCTCACCCGCGACGAGCCGCAATCCTTTTCACCCACGCTCGCGATCCTGTCGTCGCGCCACGAAAACCAGTACTCACGATTGTTCCGCTCATGAATGCGACCCCCTCCATCGCCCATCGCACCAAACGCCTGCCGCCGCTGCGCGTGGGCATCGGCGGCCCGGTCGGCTCCGGCAAGACGACGCTGCTCGAAAAGCTCTGCAAGGCGATGCGGGGCAAGTGGGACCTGGTCGCGATCACCAACGACATCTACACCAAGGAAGACCAGCGCCTGCTCACGGTGAGCGGCGCG
>DATBPW010000393.1:0-6213 GCA_036561125.1 Ramlibacter sp.
GCGACGTAGATGAAAGCCTGCGTGAGCCGGTAGCTGCTCAGGCCGCGGCCGACGTTGGGCAATTCGTCGAGCAGGTCGAAGAAGAAGAACAGCGCAAGGAAGCCCACCGTGACGAACAGCACGGACGCGAGCACCTCGCGATAGAGCAGCCGCCGGATCGTCCTCACGCGCGTGCCGCCCCGGTCACTCGGCGGCCCAGCCGCAGGAAGCTCCAGTTGTTGTGCTGCTTCGTCAGCCAGAGCGTCGCGAGCAGGAACACGCCGCCGTGCAGCAACAGCATCGACTGGCCGAAGCCCGCCTTGCCGGTCGTCACCCAGCTTTGCGTGATGTTGATCAGGTTGTAGTACACGATGAACGCGAACAGCGCGAACACCAGGTTGCCGCTGCGCCCGGCGCGCGGGTTCACGTTGGAGACGATCACCGCGATGATGATGAAGTTGAGCGTCGCGAAGGCCAGGCCCAGGCGCCAGCCGAGTTCGCCGAGGTTGGCGGGCGTCGGGTCCAGGGCCAGCGTCAGCGTCGATTTCACTTTGGGCGGCACGCTGTCGCGCGCGCCCGGATCGGTGGCGCCGACGCGCGCGAGGTACTCCTCGAATTCGCTGATGCGGATTTCCTTCGGGCCGGTGGTCGGCTCCTCCATGCGCTGGCCGTTGCCGAGCTGCAGGAACTGGCTGTTGCCGATATCGACGATGCGCCCGCTGCGTGCGGACGTCACGCTTTCGCGCCCGTGCTCGTTGGTGGAGATGAAGATGTTCTTGCCGGACTTGTTGTCCGGCGTGTCCTTGTCGAGGAAGAACACGCGCGTGCCGCTCGCCGATTCCTGGAACTGCCCGGGCGCGACGCGTTCGAGGTCGCCGCGCTTGCCGTAGCGGTCCTTCAGCTCCTGCGTCTGCCCGTTGGCCCAGGGCCAGATCACCAGCGCGAGCGCCGTCACCACGAGCAGGATCGGCCACGCGAAGCGGAACAGCGGCGCGAGGAAGGACGAAATGCCGCGGCCCGCCGCGAACCAGATGACCGTTTCGCTGTCACGGTACATGCGCGAGAGCGTGCCGACGATCGCGATGAACAGCGACAACGTGAGCAGCGGCGGCATGTAGCCGATCACCGTGTAGCCCATCACCATCAGGATGTCCTCGGGGCTGACGCTGCCGCGGCTTGCGAGGCTCAGCGTGCGCACCAGCGTCATCGTCATGACGATCGTGACGAGCACCACCAGCGCGGCGCCGAAGCTGCGGGCCAGTTCCTTGCGCAAGGACGAATGGAATAACATCGCGCGTTCAAATCGAACAACAGCCGGAGAGACGACGATTATGGACTTCCACCTCAAGACCCTGGACGCGGCGGGCGCCGCTCGCGAAAAATGCGACGCGCTCATCTGCGTGGTCCCCGAGGGTTACAAGCCCGGCAAGGACCCGCTGTCCAGGCTCGCGGCCAATGCGATCAAGGGCGGCGACCTCGACCCGAAGCCGGGCAAGATCCTGCAGGCGTACCGGCCGGCCGGCATCGCTGCGTCGCGGGTCATCTTCGCCGGCGCGGGCGACGGTTCCGCGCGGCGCGTGCATTCGGCGATTTGCGCAGCGGTGAATTCACTGCGGTCGGTGCCCAGCGTCAAGCGCCTCGTCATCTTGCTGCCGGACGCCGCGGGCGACGGCCAGGTGCGTGCGGCCGTGGCGGGCGCGGCCGAGGCGTCGTACGTCTACGTCACGACCAAGTCCAAGCCCGAAGGGCGGCCGATCGAGCGCGTCACCGTCGGCGTGCCGGACAAGGCGCGGGCGCAATCAGCGTTCGAGCTCGCGAAAGGCGCCGCGGCGGGCATCGAGTTCGCGCGCGAACTGGGCAACCTTCCGGCCAACATCGCGACGCCCACGCGCCTGGGTGACGAAGCGAAGAAGCTCGCGAAGGACTTCGGCTTCCGCTGCGAAGTGCTCGGGCCCAAGGAGATCGCCAAGCTCGGCATGGGCTCGTTCATGGCCGTCGCGCAAGGCTCCGAAGAGCCCGCGCGCTTCATCGTGCTCGAGTACCGCGGCGGCGCACCTGCCGATGCGCCGGTCGTGCTCGTGGGCAAGGGAATCACGTTCGACACGGGCGGAATCTCGATCAAGCCCGCGGCCGAGATGGACGAAATGAAGTTCGACATGAGCGGGGCGGGCAGCGTGCTGGGCACTTTCCGCGCGCTCGCCGAGATCAAGCCGCGCCTCAACGTGGTCGGCCTGGTGCCGACCTGCGAGAACATGCCCGACGGCCGCGCGATCAAGCCCGGCGACATCGTGAAGACGATGAACGGCCAGACGGTCGAAATCCTCAACACCGACGCCGAGGGCCGCCTGATCCTGTGCGACGCGCTCGCGTACGCCGAGCGCTTCAAGCCCAGTTGCGTCGTCGACATCGCGACCCTCACCGGCGCGTGCGTCGTTGCGCTCGGCTTCGTGCGCAGCGGCCTGTTCTCCACCGACGACCGCCTCGCGCAGGAGTTGCTCGATGCCGGCGAGACGGCGCTGGACGTCGCATGGCGCATGCCGCTGGACGACGAATATGCCGAAGGGCTGAAGACGAACTTCGCCGACGTGGCGAACGTGACGGGCGGGCGCTGGGGCGGCGCGATCACCGCGGCGAAATTCCTGCAGCGCTTCGCCACCAAATATCCGTGGGCGCACCTCGACGTGGCCGGCACGGCGAACAAGGGCGGGCCGCAGAAGGGCTCGACGGGACGCCCCGTCGGCCTGCTGGTGCAGTTCCTGCTCGGGCGCGAAGGCGCTCGCGCGGCGGCGCCGGCGAAGGCGCCTGCGAGCACCCAGGCCGCGCAGAAGTCCCGGCGCGCAGCCGCACGCTGAATCGCCGCGTGACCGGGGTCGAGTTCCACTTCAACGCGCCCGACAAGCTCGGCTACGCCTGCCGCTTGCTGCGCAAGGCGGCCGCGAAGGGCGCGAGGGTGGCCGTGACCGCGCAGCCCGCCTTCCTGCGCGAACTCGACATGGTGTTGTGGACCTTCGAGCCGCTCGAGTTCGTGCCTCATTGCCTCGCGTCGGCCATCGCGAACGTCGTCGATGCCACGCCCATCGTGCTGTGCGACGACGCGCGCTCGTCGCCGCACCACGACGTGCTGGTGAACCTCGGCGCGGATGTGCCGGACGGCTTCGAGCGCTTCGCGCGGCTGATCGAGGTCGTGACCCTGCAGGATGAAGACCGCCTTTCCGGCCGCGCGCGCTGGAGCCACTACAAGAGCCGCGGCTACGAGATCAAGCGGCTGGACCTGGTGCTCAAGGAAGCGTGATGGCCACCCGCACGCCGCCCAAGTTCGTGCCGACGCTCACCGAAGTCGTGCGCGGCGGCGCCACTTCGGCCAAGGCCGAGGGTGGCATGACGCAGGAGCAGCTCGTCGCGCGCGTGATGCAGCGCGTGGACCTCATGCTCGAGCGCAAACTGCGCGAAGCCATCGCCTCGACTGTGCTGGAGCAGACGCGGGCCCTCGGGCCGATCCTGCGCGAGGAGATCGAGCTGGTCGTGCGCGAGGCCGTGTCGCAGGCCTTCGCCGACGAACTCGGCGTGCCGCCCAAGCCGCGCAGATGAACGCACCGGTGCGGGTAATCCCGTTCGGCGCCGGCGTTCCCGAAGGCGTTTCCCCTATGGCCCGGGTGCGGAAATTGCGATATGTTCGCGCCCGTTGAGTCCACCGGATTCTCAACCCTTCCCCTTACTCCCTGGAGGTTCTCCCTATGCAAATGAAATACAAGCTGACGGTTGCCGCAGCACTCTCCGCGCTGGCCGGCCTCGCGCTCGCGCAGGAAACGGTCGTGAAGATCGGCCACGTCGCCCCGATGTCGGGCCCGCAGGCCCACTACGGCAAGGACAACGAAAACGGCGTGCGCATGGCCATCGAGGACCTGAACGCCAAGGGCGTGACGATCGCCGGCAAGAAGGTCAAGCTGGAGATCGAGGCCGAGGACGATGCCGCCGACCCGAAGCAGGGCACCGCCGCCGCCCAGAAGCTGTGCGACGCCAAGGTCGCCGGCGTGGTCGGCCACCTGAACTCCGGCACGACGATCCCCGCATCCAAGGTCTACAACGACTGCGGCATCCCGCACATCACCGGCGCCGCGACGAACCCCGCCCTGACGAAGCCCGGCTATGACACCACGTACCGCATCATCGCGAACGACAACGCGCTGGGCGCCGCGCTCGCGTTCTATGCCGCCGACAAGCTGCACCTGAAGAAGGTCGCGGTGGTGGACGACCGCACGGCCTATGGCCAGGGCGTCGCCGAGATCTTCGCGAAGACCGCCAAGCAGAAGGGCATGCAGGTCGTGGACGAGCAGTACACGAACGACAAGGCCACTGACTTCATGGCGATCCTGACGGCCATCAAGTCCAAGAACCCCGATGCCATCTTCTACGGCGGCATGGACACGCAGGGCGGCCCGATGCTGCGCCAGATGGAGCAGCTGGGCATGACCAACGTCAAGTTCTTCGGCGGCGACGGCATCTGCACCAGCGAGATCGCCAAGCTGTCCGGCGGCGCCAAGACGCTGGGCAACACGATCTGCGCCGAAGGCGGCGCGTCGATCGCGAAGATGCCCGGCGGCACGGCATGGAAGGCGCGCTACGACGCCAAGTACCCCGGCCAGTTCCAGGTGTACAGCCCGTACACGTACGACGCGACGTTCGTGCTGGTCGACGCGATGAAGCGCGCCGGCTCGACCGACCCGAAGAAGTACATCCCGTTCCTGAAGAAGACCAACTTCAAGGGCGTGACCGGCACGATCCAGTTCGAGCCCAACGGCGAACTGAAGAACGCCGCGACCAGCCTTTACACGTACAAGGACGGCAAGAAGACGGCGCTCGAATAAGCACTGCAGTGCTCGCGAGAAAGCCGCCTTCGGGCGGCTTTTTTGTTGCGCGCATTCACAGTGCGTTGCGGAAGCGCGCCCCCATGCCGTGTAGGCACGCCGCGTCGATTCGCGTCAGCCATCTCCTACAACCCGCGCCGGCATTGGGTTTGCGGCGTGCGGCCATTTTTCGCACGTTGTAGCCCGCGTTTCCAGCCGCTAACCTCGCCCGCGTTCGTTGCCGAGACCAGGCAGGCCCATGCGTGGGCGAATCGAAGGAGATGGTATGGAAGTAGTTGCGAAGCTGCCGGCGGTGGACCAGCGCGACAGTGAGCTGCGGCAGGTGCTCAAGGCGCTGTCCGCGTTCCGGCGCGGCGAGACGGGCGTGACGCTGCCGTCGGAGTGGGACGGCGTGTACGGCAAGATCGCCGCCGAATTCAACGAGCTGACCGCCCAGGCCGCGCGCACGTCGCAGCGGTTGCACTCGCTCGACCCCGGGAGCCGCAGCGCCGCGAAGGCGAACCGGCGCGTGGCGGACGAGAAGCTCGCGGGGTTCTGGCTGCAGGACGTGGCCGCGGTGAACGGCCTGCTCGATCACTGCGAGACGATATCGGCGCACACGCGCACGCTGCTCGACGGCCTGACCGACCTGAAGAAGGGCAACCCGCGCGCCCAGCTGCCGCAGGACTGGACCGGAGTGTTCGGCAAGGTGGCCGATTCGTTCAACGAGGTCGTCGCGGCGAACCTGCACATGTCGCAGGAGCTCGCGCGGTTGTCGCGCGTCGTCGGCAAGGAAGGCAAGCTGAAGGAGCGCGCCACCGTGCCGAACGCGAGCGGCTTCTGGCGCGACAGTGCCGAGTCGATCAACTCGCTGATGGCGGACCTGGTGCACCCGACGTCCGAAGTGGCGCGCGTGATCGGCGCCGTGGCGCAGGGCGACCTGTCGAAGCAGATGGCGCTCGAGGCCGACGGCCGGCCGCTCGAAGGCGAATTCCTGCGCACCGCGATGACCATCAACAAGATGGTGCAGCAGCTCGGCACGTTCGCGGCCGAAGTGACGCGCGTGGCGCGCGAAGTGGGTACCGAAGGAAAGCTCGGCGGCCAGGCCGACGTGCAGGGCGTCGCGGGCACGTGGAAGGACCTGACCGATTCCGTGAACTTCATGGCCGGCAACCTGACGGCGCAGGTGCGCAACATCGCCGACGTGACCAAGGCCGTGGCGGCCGGGGACCTGTCCAAGAAGATCACGGTGGACGTGAAGGGCGAGATCCTCGAGCTGAAGAACACGATCAACACGATGGTCGACCAGCTCTCGTCGTTCGCATCCGAAGTGACGCGCGTGGCGCGCGAAGTCGGTACCGAAGGCAAGCTGGGCGGCCAAGCGGATGTG
>DATBPW010000394.1:0-4254 GCA_036561125.1 Ramlibacter sp.
CACCGGCGCCTGCTGGCCCGCCATCAGGTTGCGATACGCATCCAGCGCGATCAGCACGCCGCCGAGGTCGCCGATGTTCTCGCCCATAGCCGCGCGGCCGTTGATGTGCATGCCGGGCAGCCGCGGGAACTCGTACGCTTCGTACTGCGCGCCGAACTTCTCCGCCTCGGCTTCGTAGCGCGCCGCGTCGCCGGCCGTCCACCAGTCGCGCAGCATGCCGTGGCCGTCGGACTTGCGGCCCTGGTCGTCGAAGCCGTGGCTGATCTCGTGCCCGATCACCGCGCCGATCGAGCCGTAGTTGACGGCGGGGTCGGCCTTCGGGTCGAAGAACGGCGGCTGCAGGATCGCGGCCGGGAACACGATCTCGTTCTTCACCGGGCTGTAGTACGCGTTGACCGTCTGCGGCGTCATGCCCCATTCCAGGCGATCGACGCGGCCGCCGAAGCGGTTGCGGCGGTAGTCCCATTCGAAGCGCGCGGAACGCTCGGCGTTGCCGACCAGGTCGCCGTCCTTCACCTCGAGCGCGGAATAGTCGCGCCACTGTTGCGGGTAACCCACCTTCACGCCGAATGCCGCGAGCTTCGCCAGCGCCTGCGCTTTGGTTTCGGGCGACATCCACGGGAGGTTCTCGATGCGATGGCGCAGCGCGACGCGCAGGTCGGACACCATGCGGTCCATGATCGCGCGCGATTCGGGCGGGTAATACAGCGCGACGTAGTCGCGGCCGATCGCCTCGCCCATCGCACCCTCGGCGAACGCCACGCCGCGCTTCCAGCGCGGGCGCTGCTCGGGCTGGCCGTTGAGGAACTTGCTGCGGAATTCGAAGTGCGCGCCGTCGAAGCGCTTCGCCAGCAGCGGCGCGAGCTCGTCGGTGATGTGGAACGCCTGCCAGGCCTTGAGCGTGCCCAGGTCCGTCGCCGCGAAAATCTGCGCGAGCTGCGGGACCGCGGTGGCCTGCGCGACGATCAGGCGGTCGGCCTTCCCGAGCCCGGCCGCTTCGAGATACACGGTCCACGGGAACCCCGGCGCCCGCGCCTGCAACTGCGCCGGCGTCATCGGGTTGTAGGTCTTGTCGCGATTGCGCGATTGCGCGCGCGTCCAGTGCGCCTGTGCGATGCGCGTTTCCAGCGCGACGATGCGGTCCGCCGCTTCGCCTGCGTCCGGCCACGCGGCCAGCCCGAGCATCTGCGCGACGTACTCGCGGTAGCGCGCCACCTGCGGCGCGAAGTGCGCATCGAGGTACATCTCGCGATCGCCGAGACCGAGGCCCGACTGGCGCAGGTACGCGCCGTAGAAGTCCGGGTTCTTCGCGTCGTCGCCGACGAAGGGAGCGAAGAACGACCGGCCGAAGCCGCCCGTGGCGCGCCCCATCAGCCGAGCCACGTCGTCTTTCGTCGCCGCGGCGCGCACGCTCGCGAGGCGCGCTTCGAGCGGCTTCGCGCCTAGCGCTTCGATCGCGGCTTCGTCCATGAAGCCGCGATACAGCTTCGCGACCTTCGCCTGGTCCGCGGTGGCGCCCGGCGCATCGGGCTGGTAGCTTTCGACGAGCCGGACCACGCGCTGGTCCGACAGGTCGCGCAGCACGAGGAAGCTGCCGTACGACGAGCGATCCGGCGGGATCGCCGTCACCTGGGCCCAGTGGCCGCTGGCGTAGCGGAAGAAGTCGTCGCCCGGCTTGACCGAGGTGTCCATGCCGGCGGTGTCGAATCCCCATGTGCCGAAGCGCGGCGCGGCGACGACGTCGGTGCCTTTCGGCTGGGCCCACGCCGCTGGCGGCGCGAGGAGTGCGAGGAGGGTGGTGGCCAGGAACTGGCGGCGGTCGGTCATACTGCTTTGCCTCGAAATGCGATGCGGGCGCGTGAGTGTAATGACCTCGCCTGAAGGCCTTGGACAGGGGCCCGCCGACTGGGCATAATTGACGTTTACGTAAACGTCAATTCGAGGCCGCATGCCCGAGTCCGCATTCCAGCCGCAGGACCCGCAGTTCGAACAGCGCACGCACGCGTCGTTCGGGCGGCAGCAGGCCATGAAGACGATCGGCGCGCGTCTCGTGCGCGTCGAGCCCGGCCGCGCGGTGATCGAGCTGCCGTTCTCCGAGGCCCTGACGCAGCAGCACGGCTTCCTGCACGCGGGCATCGTCGCCACCGCGCTCGATTCGGCCTGCGGCTACGCGGCGTTCTCGCTGATGCCGCACGACTCGGGCATCCTCACGATCGAGTACAAGATCAACCTCGTCGCGCCGGGCAAGGGCCAGCTCTTCCGGATGGAGGGCGGGGTGGTCAAGCCGGGGCGAACCATCACTGTCGTCGAGGGCCGCGCGTTCGCCATCGACGAGGGCCGCGAGAAACTGATCGCCACCATGACCGCGACCGAGATGACCATCACCGGCCGCGACGACGTCAAGCACTAGCAAGCACGAGGAGACATGCCATGACCAACCTGCCGGGCCTGGATTTCCAGCTGGGCGAGGACATCGACGCGCTGCGCGATGCCGTGCGCGACTTCGCGCAAAGCGAGATCGCGCCGCGCGCCGCCGAAGTCGATCGCAGCGACCGGTTCCCGATGGACCTGTGGCGCAAGATGGGCGAGGTCGGCGTGCTCGGCATCACCGTGGAAGAGGAATACGGCGGCGCCGCGATGGGATACCTCGCGCACATGATCGCGATGGAGGAGATCTCGCGCGCGTCGGCGTCGATCGGCTTGTCGTACGGCGCGCACTCCAACCTGTGCGTGAACCAGATCCGCCGCAACGGCAGCGAAGCGCAGAAGAAGAAATACCTGCCCAAGCTGATTTCGGGCGAGCACGTCGGCGCGCTCGCGATGAGCGAGCCCGGCGCGGGCAGCGACGTGGTCTCGATGAAGCTCAAGGCCGAGGAGAAGGGCGGCTACTACGTCCTCAACGGCACGAAGATGTGGATCACCAACGGGCCCGACGCCGACACGATGGTGGTCTACGGCAAGACCGAGCCCGAGCTCGGCGCGCGCGGCGTGACGGCCTTCATCGTCGAGAAAGGCATGAAGGGTTTTTCCACGGCGCAGAAGCTCGACAAGCTCGGCATGCGCGGCTCGCACACCGGCGAGATGGTGTTCGACAACGTCGAAGTGCCGGCGGAGAACGTGCTGGGCTCCCTGAACGGTGGCGCGAAGGTGCTGATGTCCGGCCTCGATTACGAGCGTGCCGTGCTCGCGGCCGGTCCCGTCGGCATCATGCAGGCCGTGCTGGACAGCGTCGTGCCTTACATCCACGACCGCAAGCAGTTCGGGCAGTCGATCGGCGAGTTCCAGCTCATCCAGGGCAAGGTGGCCGACATGTACACCGTGCTGCAGGCGGGCCGCTCGTTCCTCTACACGATCGGCAAGAACCTCGACATGCTCGGCACCGGGCACGTGCGCCAGGTGCGAAAGGACTGCGCGTCGGTGATCCTGTGGTGCGCCGAGAAGGCGACGTGGATGGCCGGCGAAGGCATCCAGGTCTTCGGCGGCAACGGCTACATCAACGACTACCCGCTCGGGCGCCTGTGGCGTGACGCCAAGCTGTACGAGATCGGCGCGGGCACCAGCGAGATCCGCCGCATGCTGATCGGCCGCGAGTTGTTCGCGGAGACGATGTGACAGGAATTAAGTAGCCTCACCTACCGGCACGCACGCGCACGACGCACCACAATACGCCCCATGGCCTCCCTCGCCGACCTCTTCGCCCACAACCGCGCCTGGGCGGCGCAGATGGAGCGCGAGCGTCCGGGCTTCTTCACGTCGCTGTCCAAACAGCAGGCGCCGAAGTACATGTGGATCGGCTGTTCGGACAGCCGCGTGCCGGCCAACCAGATCACGGGCCTCGACCCCGGCGAGGTATTCGTCCACCGCAACATCGCGAACGTCGTCGTGCACTCGGACCTCAATGCGCTGTCGACGATCCAGTTCTCGGTGGACGTGCTCAAGGTCGAACACGTGATGGTCGTCGGGCACTACGGCTGCGGCGGCGTGCAGGCGGCGCTGGAGGACCGGCGCGTCGGGCTCGCCGACAACTGGATCCGCCACATCGTCGACGTGCGCGACCGTCATCGCGGCATCCTCGAGAACATGCCCGCCGAGCGGCGCTTTTCCGCGCTGGTCGAACTGAACGTGATCGAGCAGGTCGTGAACGTGTGCATGAGCACCGTGATGACCGATGCGTGGGCCAAGGGCCAGAAGATCACGGTGCACGGCTGGGCCTACGGCGTGAACGACGGCCTGCTGCACGACCTGAACATGACG
>DATBPW010000395.1:0-1715 GCA_036561125.1 Ramlibacter sp.
TGAAAGTCGCGGCGTCGCTCGACGGCAAGACCGCCTTGGACAACGGCGCGAGCCAGTGGATCACGTCGGAAGAGGCCCGCCAGGACGGCCATGCATGGCGCGCACGCGCGACGGCGGTTCTCACGGGCATCGGCACCGTCCTCGAAGACAACCCGCGGCTGGACGTGCGCCACGTGGCCACGCCCGCCCAGCCCTTCGCGGTGATCGTCGACAGCAAGCTCGAGACCCCGCTCGATGCGGCGATGTTCATCGAGGGACGCCCTCTGCTGGTCTACGGCGCCGTGGACGACGCATCGCGCCGCGCACTGCTCGAAGCCCGCGGTGCCACCGTGATCGCCAAGCCGGGCCCCTCGGGCAAGGTCGACCTCGCCGCGATGATGCGCGACCTGGCCGCACGCGAGGTGAACGAGCTGCATGTCGAGGCCGGCCACAAGCTCAATGGCTCGCTGCTGCGCGAAGGGCTGGTCGACGAGCTCGTGATCTACCTCGCGCCGAAGCTCCTCGGCCACGGACGCGACCTCGCCAACCTCGGGCCGTTCACCGATTTGTCGCAGGGCGTGCCGCTGCATTTGCACTCAGTCGACCGCGTCGGCCCGGACATTCGCGTGGTGGCCCGGGTGGTGCGGCCGTAGGACCGCCCATTCCCTGCGAAAATGGGCGGATGTTCACCGGAATCATCACCGGCGTGGGGCGCATCGCCGCCGTGCAGGACCTCGGAAGCTCCGCCGATCATGGCAAGCGCCTGACGGTGCAGGCACCCGCCGGCTACCTCGACGACGTCCAGCTCGGCGACAGCATCGCGCTGAACGGCGCGTGCATGACCGTCACGGGCCTCGACGCCGCCAAGGGCGCATTCACGTTCGAGATCTCCGCGGAGTCGCTGGACAAGACCGCGGGCCTCGCGCAAGCGGGCCCCGTCAACCTCGAAAAGGCATTGCGCGCGCACGATCGCCTGGGCGGCCACATCGTCTCGGGGCACGTGGACGGGATCGGCAGCGTGACGCATTTCGCGCCCGTCGGGGAGAGTTTCGAATTGCGCGTGATGGCGCCGCAGGCGCTGGGCAAGTACCTGGCCTACAAGGGCTCGATCACGATCAACGGCGTGAGCCTCACCGTCAACAGCGTGAAAGACACGCGCGAAGGCACCGAGGTCAGCATCAACCTGATCCCGCACACCGTGCAGAGCACCTCGCTCGGCGAACTGAAAGCCGGCAGCCGCGTGAACCTGGAGATCGACACCGTCGCGCGCTATGTCGAGCGCATGCTGTCGGCGGGAGCCGCCGCATGACGCAACCGATCTCCAGCGTCGAGGAAATCGTCGCGGAACTGCGCGCGGGCCGCATGGTGATCCTCGTAGACGAAGAGGACCGCGAGAACGAAGGCGACCTCGTGCTCGCCGCCGAACACGTCACGCCGGAGGCGATCAACTTCATGGCGCGGTTCGGCCGCGGCCTCATCTGCCTTACGTTGACGCGCGAACATTGCGGGCGCCTGCGCTTGCCGCCGATGGTGGCGCGCAACGGCACGAAGATGGGCACGGCCTTCACGGTGAGCATCGAAGCGGCCGAAGGCGTCACCACCGGCATCTCCGCGGCCGATCGCGCACGCACGGTGCAAGCCGCCGTCGCGAAGAACGCCCGGCCCGAAGACCTCGTGCAGCCCGGCCACATCTTCCCGCTGCAAGCGATCGAAGGCGGCGTGCTGATGCGCGCGGG
>DATBPW010000396.1:0-3365 GCA_036561125.1 Ramlibacter sp.
CGTGAAGTCGCTCGGCTTCTTTCGCATGAAGGCGAAGAACGTCCATGAGATGAGCCGCATCCTGGTCGAGCAGCACGGCGGGCACGTGCCGCGCACGCGCGAGGAGCTCGAGGCGCTGCCGGGTGTCGGGCGCAAGACGGCCAACGTCGTGCTCAACGTCGCGTTCGGCGAACCGACGCTCGCGGTGGACACGCACGTCTTCCGCGTCGCCAACCGCACGGGCTTGGCGCCGGGCAAGACGCCGGAGGAAGTCGAGGAGAAGCTGATGAAGGTGGTGCCGCAGGAGTTCATGCACGACGCGCACCACTGGCTGATCCTGCACGGGCGCTACGTGTGCGTCGCGCGCAAGCCCAAGTGCTGGGAATGCGCGGTGATCCAGTACTGCGCGTTCAAGCCGAAGACGCCGCCACCGAAATAATCGTTGCCATCACAATTCGCGCAGGGCCGTGCTCACCGGCATGCGCGCCGCGCGCACGGCGGGGAACAGCCCGCCGATGAAGCCGATCGCCAGCGCCCACTTGAGCCCTTGCCACATCAACCCCGGCGTCACGTGCAGCTGGAAACTGAGCTTGCCGACCGCACCCGCCATCGTCGATGCCGCAAAGCCGTCGAACAGGAGCCACGCGCCGACCGCCCCTATCAATCCGCCTGCGAGCGCGAGCAGCATCGTCTCGAGCATCACGGCGACGACCACCGGCACGCCGGGAAAGCCGATCGCGCGCAAGGTCGCGATCTCTCTCGCACGCGCGGACACGGCCGCGAACATCGTGTTGAGCGCCCCGAACACCGCGCCGATCGCCATCACCGCGCCGACGGTGATGCCCACCACGCGGATGATCTGCGTGACACGCTCGGACTGCTTGCTGAAGTAATCCGCCGTGGTGCTCACGTCCACCTTGAGCTGCGGATTCGCTTCGAGCGACTTCTTGAATTCGGCGAACGCCTTCGGGTCGGACAGGCGCGCCGTCACGGAATTGCGGCTGCTGCCGCGCCCGTACGTGTCGGCGACGATGTTCGCATCGGCCCACACTTCCGATTCCATCGCGTCGCCCGATGCGAACACGCCGACCACCGTCCACTTCTGGCTGCCCAGCTTGATCTCGTGGCCGGGCACGAGGCCCGCGAACTGGCGCGCGGCGCCGCGGCCGACGACGAGCTCGCGCAGCCCGGGCTGGAACTTGCGGCCTTCGACGATCTTCACCTGCGGCCGCACGGCCCAGGCCTCGTCGCCGACGCCGCGCAATTGCACGCTGCCCTCTTCGTCGGGCTCGCCGCCCTTGACCGGCAGGTTGGCCGCGACGACGATTTCGGGCGAAGCAAGCGCCTCGCCCTTGGGCCCGCGCGCCACGCCGGGCGCTTGCGGAATCAGCACGACGCTGTCGCGATCGAGCCCCGACATCACTTCCGCCGCCGACGCGCCACGCATCACGATCGCCGTGTCGTCGCTGCCCGTGTTGCGCAGCGTGTCGCTGTAGCCCTGCGCCATGGCCAGCAGCGCGACCAGCACGCCGACCACGCCCGCGATGCCGACGACGATCACGGCCGACGAGCCGATGCGCTGGCCGAGCGTACTGATGCCCACTGCCGCGACCGACAGCGCCTGGCGGCCGCGGCGCGTGACGGCCAGCCACGCAGCCAGCAACACCACCGCGACGATCGCGCCCTGCCACGGCAGCACCACCCACGCGGCCAGCGCGACGACGAGCCCGACGACCAGCCCGAGGTATGCGAGGAAGACCATCCGCTATTCCTTCAGCGCCCGGCCAGGGCGTCGACGATGTTCAGGCGCATTGCGCTCGTGGCGGGGAGCGCACCGACCACGAGGCCGATCACGACCATCAGCACGACGCCCAGCGCCCAGCTGTGCCAGTCGATCGGCGGCAGGTTCAGCACGCCGCCGCTGCCCGCGGTGACGGCGGGGATGACGGCGCTTGCGAGCGCGAGCCCGACCAGGCCGCCGATCACGAGCAGCAGCACCGATTCGGCGAGCACCATCGCCAGCACGCTGCGATTGGAGAACCCGATGGTCTTGAGCACCGCGAGTTCCGCCGTGCGCTCGCTCACGGCGCGCATCATCGTGTTGCCCGACAGCAGGATCAGCGTGAAGAACACCGCGCCCATGATCGAGCCGACGATCAGGCCGATGTCGGCCACCTGCTTCATCCACGACGCCGTGGCGGCCTGCTCGGTCTGCGTGCGCGTCTCGTGGTCGGAGTTGGCCGAGATCGCGTCGATCGCCTTCGCCACGCGGTCGGCGTTGTTCACGTCGTTCACGCGCGTGACGTACCAGCCGACGTCGCCGCGGTTGTAGGGCGTGGTGTCGTCGAAGTATTTCCAGTGCAGCAGGAACATGCTGTCGAAGAACGCGCCGGCCTTCTTGTCCTTGGAGTGCAGGATGCCGACGACGTCGAACATCCAGTCCTTGCTGCCCAGCCGATCGGGGTAGATCGTCGACTGCAGCGGCACGCGATCGCCCACCTTCCAGTGGAAGCGCTGCGCGAGCTTCTCGCCGACGAGGGCGCCGGTGCGAGTGCTGTCGAACGCCTTGCGCTCGGCGGCGCTCACGTCGATCTCGGGATAGATGTCGAGGTAGTTCGGCGCGACCGCGAAGCTGAACACCTGGTTGTGCGGGTCCTGGTAAGCGCCGCCGAACCAGTTGGCGTAGGTGACCATCTTCACGCCGGGCACCTGCGCGATGCGGTCCTCCAGCGCGATCGGCAGCGTCTGGATGAACGACAGGCGCGAGCCGGTCTGCAGCCGCTCGGCGCCGTTGGCGCTCTGCCCGGCTTGCGCGAACGATGTGCGCACCGCGTCGAGCAGGCCGAACAGCAGGAACGCCGCGATGATCGAGACGAGCGTGAGGACAGTGCGCGTCTTGCTGCGAAACAGCGACGCCCAGATCAGGTGCAGGTATTTCATGCGCGCCTCCTCAAGCGGTGGCCGGTTCCACCAGCGTGCCTTTGTCCAGGTGCAGGATGTGGTTCGCGTACTCCGCGGCCTTCGGGTCGTGCGTGACCATCAGGACGGTCTTGCCGTGGTCGCGATTGAGCGCACGCAGCAGCGTGAGAACTTCTTCGGCCGACTGCCGGTCGAGGTCGCCGGTCGGCTCGTCGCACACGAGCAGCGTCGGGTCCGACACGATCGCCCGCGCGATCGACACACGCTGCTGCTGCCCGCCCGAGAGCTCGCCCGGCTTGTGAGCGGCGCGATCGCCCAGGCCGACGAGTTGCAGCGCGATGCCCGCGCGCTTGCGGCGCTCCGCGGCGGACAGCTTCGTGAGCAGCAATGGCAGCTCCACGTTGCGCTGCGCCGAGAGCGTCGGCATGAGGTTGTAGAACTGGAACACGAAGCCGACCCGGGACGCG
>DATBPW010000397.1:0-6002 GCA_036561125.1 Ramlibacter sp.
GACGGCCGCGCTTTCCATGTCGAGCACGTTCGCCTCGAACGTCCTGGACGCGTATTGCCGGAACGCCGCGTTGTCGACGAACGCCTGGCCCGACACGCCGTGCCCGCCGATCACCACGCGCGGCGGGTGCAACAGGCACACCTTCTGCTCGTCGCAGCGCTCCAGTTGCGCGGAGGCGGCGGCGCGGCGCGCGATGTCGAACAGGTTGGGGTCGACGTCGAACCACGGCTTCTTCTCTTCGCCGCTGGAGTGCACCGAGCGAACGCCCACCGGCCGCGGGAAGATCATGCCGAAGTTCGGCAGCGTCGCATCTTTCTGGTGGCCGGGTGGCACGAAGCGGCCGGGCGCGACTTCGCGTGCGAACGTGGCTTCGAGGTATTCGGCCCAGCTCTGCGCGACCACCACGTCGCCGATGCGCAGGTCGGGATTCACGCCCCCCGCGATGCCGCTGAACACGATGTGCGAGACCTTGAAGCGGTCGATGGCGAGCTGCGTGTTCATCGAGGCGTTGACCATGCTGATGCCCGAGAGGAACAGCACGACGGGCTTGCCTTGCAGCGTGCCGGTGGTGAACTCGACGCCGTTGATCGTCTGCCTGTGCGCATCGACGACCTTCGCTTGCAGCAGGGCGAGTTCGGCGGGGAAGGCCGACATCACCGCGATGCGCGGCGTGGCGGGCGGCGTCGACGCGCAGCCGGCCACGAGCAAGGCGAAAATGCAGGCGAGGATCAGGGCAATGGCGCGGCGGACCATGAAACGCAGTCTATCGCGCCCGACAACTAGAACGGCCCCTGGAAATCGAACGCGCGTTGCGCGAACCAGTACAGCGCCACCAGCGCGATCACCACCGATCCCACGGGCATGAACCAGCGGCGGTAGAACGTCGTCGTGCGCAGCCAGAACGCGACCGGCACGAAGGCCGAGACGATCGCCATCTGCCCGATTTCCACGCCGAGGTTGAAACCCACCAGCGCCAGCGCGAGCGCGCCCTGCGGCAGTCCCAGATCCGCCAGCGCCGAGGCAAAGCCGAAGCCGTGCACCAGCCCGAAGACGAACGCCATCACCCAGCGCTTCTTCTCGATCGCGCCGCGCAGGTTGTTCAGGGCCGCGAAGATGATCGACGCGGCGATCGTCGATTCGACGAAGCGCGACGGCAGGCTCACGAAGCCCAGCACCGCGAGGCTGAGCGTGATCGAGTGCGCGAGCGTGAACGCCGTCACCACCTTGAGCACTTCGACCAGCGAGCGCTTCAGGCTAGGCGCGGCTTCCCAGCCACTCGCGGCGCGCACCAGCACGGCCGGCAACAGCAGCGACAGCAGGAACAGGATGTGGTCGTAGCCCAGCCAGATGTGCCACACGCCTTCGACGACGTACTGGCGCAGCGTCTCCCACGCGCTCGGCGCCTGCAATTGCAGCGATTGCTCCGCGGAATCCGACGCGAACACCAGCGGCTGCGAGGCGAGCCCGCCGGGCGCGATCCACTGCACCAGGCCGCGGTGCGTCGGGTCGACGTCGAACAGCGCCGAGTACTTCATCTTCAAGCCATGCGCGAAACTGCCGCACTTCGCGGCGAGCGAGAGCACCGCGTACGTGCCGTCGCTGTGGTGATCGAGCTGCAACGGCGCGGCGACCGACCATTCGCACGGCTGATCGCCGGCCGTGAAGGCGAGGCGGCTCGTCGCGTACCGGGTGATGTCGTCGGCGCGCGTGCGCACTTCGCCCCAGGTGAGCGCGCCGTTGCCGTCGCGATCGAGCTCCAGCACGTAGTCGAGGTCGCGCAGCGCGATGTCCCAGCGCACCGCGAGCTCGGCCGATTGTTCGCCGCCGCGCACGGTGAGGTAGCTGTCGCTCGGCTTGTGCGCGAGCGCGGCCAGCGGCAACAGCAGTGCCCATGCGAGCAACAAGACCCGCGTCACTTCCTTGCTCCCGCCGTCGCGAGCTGCGCCGCGAGCGCCGCCATCGCGGGATCTTCGTAGCCGCTCGATTTGAGCCACTCGATCGCGGGGTGGGCCGCTTTCGGCTCGTTCGCTGCGAGTGCGGTGCGCAGCAGGATCTCGGCGTCGCGCGGCTCCTTCTGAGAGCTGTAGTTGCGCGCTGCGTAGGCGAGCGCCTTTTTCGGATTGCCTTCGACGTCGAGCTCGAAGCGCGCGGCTTCCTGCTCGTGCAGGCGGTCGCCGCGCTGCGCGGCGGCGTCGAAGCGGTCGCGCAGCTGCCCGGCCCAATCCTTCGCGCGCGAATGCTTCGCCATCTTCCCGGCGAGCGCGAGGCGCAGCAGCAGCACGTCGGAGCGTTCCCAATCGGCCAGCAGCTTGATCACTTCGGCCGGGCGCTTTTGCGCGAGCAGGAAATCCGAATACGCGCCGAGCAGGAACTGGTCGGTCACGCCGACCGCGAGGGCCTGGTTGAACTGCAGCTGCGCCTCGTCGGGCCGCTGCAGGCGGATCGCCATTTCAGCCAGGCGCGTGCGCACCCACAGCTTCAGTTCCGCCGGAACGTCGCCCGCCGCGGCGAGATCCTTTTGCAGCGAGTCGTACGAATCGCGCAAGTGTCCCGTCGTGGCTTCGACGTAGGCGGTGCAGCTCTGGGCGTACAGCCGATGGACGAGCGGCGCCAGGCGCGAACACTCGGTGCGCGCTTCGGGATAGCGCGCCTGCACCATGTCGATCGCCGCGCGCCACGCGATCGGCTCGGGCGCATTCGCATCGAGCTCGCTGGCCCTGTCCAGGCTTTTGAGCGCGCCGGGGAAATCGTGGCTGTATTGCTGCAGCAGGCCGCGCACGAACCAATAGCTGGCGTTCGTCGGCGCCAGCCGGTCGAGCGGGCCGATGGCCGCCATCGCATAACCGACATAGCGCGGGTCGCCTTGCGCCATCGCCATGTCGAAGTAGCGGCGCGCGATCTCCAGGCGCAGGTCGACATCTTCGGGCCGCGCCGCGAGTTGCTTGCGCAGCGAGTCCACGCGGCGCACGGACGGGTCGTTCACCGTCGCGGGCAGGCGCTCGACCACCTCGGCGTCACTCGGGGGCGTGAACGGCGCGGCGAAGGAGGGCGGGAGCGCCAGCGCCAGGAGCAGCGCCGCCGCGGCAGGGAATCGCATTGGGGGCAGAGTCTAGCTCTGCAGTACGGCCCGCGCTGGAAGGGACTATTTCGTGCCGAAGATGCGGTCGCCCGCGTCACCCAGGCCCGGCAGGATGTAGCCGTGCTCGTTGAGTTGCCGGTCGATGGCGGCCGTGTAGATCGGCACGTCGGGATGCGCGCCCTGCAATGCGGCCACGCCTTCGGGGCACGTGAGCAGGCACACGAACTTGATCGACTTGGGCTGCAGCTCCTTGATGCGGTCGACCGCCGCGATGGCGGAGTTGCCGGTGGCGAGCATCGGGTCGACCACGATCACGTCGCGGTCCTGCATCGCCTGCGGCATCTTGAAGTAGTACTCCACCGCCATCAGCGTCTTCGGGTCGCGGTACAGGCCGATGTGGCCGACGCGCGCGCCCGGCACCACCGTGAGCATGCCCTCGAGGATGCCCGTGCCCGCGCGCAGGATGGAGACGAACACCAGCTTCTTGCCGTCGATCACCTTCGCGGTCATGTGCTCGAGCGGCGTCTCGACCTCGATGTCCTGCATCGGCATGTCGCGCGTGACTTCGTAGGCCATGAGCATGGCCAGCTCGTTGAGCAGGCGCCGGAACGAATTCGTCGACGCCTCCTTGTTGCGCATCAGCGTGAGCTTGTGCTGGATCAGCGGGTGGTCGAGAACGTGGACGTTGGAAGCCATGCCCGTATTGTCGTCAGAACACCGTCGGGTCGGCCATCACCTTCAGCGGCGGCAGGCCATCGCGACGCTGCTGCGCCAGCGCGCGCCCGGCCGCCCACGACCCGCCTTCGAGCACTTTCGCCAGCGGCAGGTGGTGTTCGTCCATGTTCATCTTCTTGCGCACGGCTTCGGCGACTTCGTCCATCAACGCGACGGTCAGCGCGCGCCACTCCACCACGATCTCGTCGCCGACCTTCCATGTCTCCTCGGCGGCCTTCTCGTCGCGCAGCCGCAGCAGTCCCGAATCGAGCATCAGCCCGCCGTTGCGGTATTCGGGCAGCGCGGTGAGCAAATGCATGTCGCGCACCTTCACGCCGCACCACTCGAACGGCTCCAGCAGCGAATAGGTCATCCACTGCGTCAGCTTGTGGAAAGGCACCCAGCCGTCGGTCAGGCCCGGCCCGCGCACGGCAGGGTGGCGCCAGCAATCGCCCAGCGGCACGTGGCCGATGTAGTTGCTGGCCGGCCAGATGTCCTGCAGCGCCGTGAGCAGCTGCGACAGGATGTCGTGCGCCGCGACCTCGGCCGTGTGCGGCACGTCGGGGCCATAAGGCGACACGATCATGTCGAAGATGCCCGCCGGCCGCATCACCTCGTCGCCGAACACCTCGGGCTCTTCTTCCATGATCTCGCCCAGGCGCCGCAGCAGGATCGCGCGGTCCTCGAGGCCCGCGAGCGGGTTCGATTCGGTGGCCTGGAACGCGGCCTTCAGGTGGTCGGTCGGCAGCGCCCGCAGCGCCCGCGAATCCACCTGCAGCGGATGGTTCCTGTCGCTGGAGAACAGGCCGCCGCAGAACGCGTGCCAGCTCGCAAGCGCCAGCCCTTCCGAACGCGTGAAGGTCTTGCCGGTCGAGGCCTCGGCGTATTTCCAGTGCGGCCCGGCGCCGCCGTCGAGCAGCACGCTGACGATCGTCAGGTCGATGAGGCTGTGCGCGCGGACCGCGCTGGGCACGTCGCCGATGCGCTTGAACAGCTGCGCGCGCCGGTCCACGCCGCCGGCTTCGAAGTGCCGCCAGCGGCTGTGTAGCGGGATGTGCTTGTGCGGATAGCGCTGGTGCGTGACCGTGACGATCTCGCCGGCCGCCGAATCGATGAAGCCGTCGTCGACGATGAACCAGCGCGACTCGCCCGCGCGTGCGCGCTTGAGCAATTGCACGGCGCGTTCGCGGATCGCGGGAGTGGTCCTCAGGTCGTTGGCCGCGGCTTCGGCCACGGCGTGTGTGTCGCCCAGATGTGTGCTGCCCATGGTGCTGTCCTTTCAGTTGTCCTTGAGGCCGCGTCCCTTGGCCTTCTTGAGTTCTTCCGCGTCGGGGACGGCTCCGGGAGTGAAGTAGCCGGCGGCGATCTTCGCGTCGATCTCCACCTGCGCATCGGCCGGGATGAGTTCGTCGGGAATGTTCACGCGCTCGCCGATCTCGATGCCGCTTTTCGTGATGGCATCGAACTTCATGTTGCTCATCGACACGAGCCGGTGGATCTTGCGCACGCCGAGCCAGTTCAGCACGTCGGGCATCAGCTCCTGGAAGCGCATGTCCTGCACGCCGGCCACGCATTCGGTGCGCGCGAAGTACTGGCCCGCGGTGTCGCCGCCGGCCTGCCGCTTGCGCGCGTTGTAGACGAGGAACTTGGTGACTTCGCCCAGCGCGCGGCCTTCCTTGCGGCTGTAGGCGACCAGGCCCACGCCGCCGCGCTGCGCGCCGCGGATGCATTCCTCGATCGCGTGCGTGAGGTAGGGCCGGCAGGTGCAGATGTCCGAGCCGAACACGTCCGAGCCGTTGCATTCGTCGTGCACGCGCGCAGTGAGTTCGACCGCGGGGTCGGCGAGGTCGCGGGGGTTGCCGAAGATGTAGACGGTCTGCCCGCCGATCGGTGGCAGGAACACCTCGAGGTCGCTGCGCGTGACGAGCTCCGGGTACATGCCGCCGGTTTCCTCGAACAGCACGCGGCGCAGGTCCGATTCCGCCACGCCGAAGCGCTCGGCCACGCCCGGCAGCCACCAGACGGATTCGATCGCGGCCTTGGTGACCAGCGCGGCGCCTTGCGCCGTGAGGATCTTGCTGTCCGCCTGCAGGCGGCCTTTCTGCAGCGCCTCGATCACCTCGGGCAGGATCACGTGCGCCTTGGTCACCGCGATGGTCGGGCGGATGTCGTAGCCCGCGGCGATCGCATCGGCGAACGCTTCGGCCAC
>DATBPW010000398.1:0-2897 GCA_036561125.1 Ramlibacter sp.
GCGAGGACGCCGACATCGGGCTCGCGGTGAAGGCCTCGGGCGCCGCGAAATTCCGCAACGCGGGCCAGGTGTGCATCTCGCCGACGCGCTTCCTCGTGCACGAGAGCATCAAGCAGGATTTCGCCGACGCGATGGTCAAGACCGCGCAGGCGCTCAAGGTCGGCGACGGCCTGGCGGAAGGCACGCAGATGGGCCCGCTCGCGAACCCGCGCCGCATGACCGCGATGGCGGAATTCACCAGGGATGCGATCGAAAAGGGCGCGACGGTGCTGCACGGCGGCTCGCGCATCGGCGACGCCGGCAACTTCTGGCAGCCCACGATCCTCGCGGACGTCCCGACGGAAGCGAAGGTGTTCAACGACGAGCCCTTCGGCCCGATGGCGGCGATCCGCAGCTTCGGCAAGCTCGAGGAAGCGATCGCCGAGGCGAACCGGCTGTCGTTCGGACTGGCCGGCTATGCGTTCACGAAGTCGCTGAAGAACGCCGACCTGCTCGCGCGCCGTGTGGAAGTCGGGATGCTGTGGATGAACATGCCGGCGATGCCTTCGGCCGAGATGCCGTTCGGCGGCATCAAGGATTCGGGCTACGGCAGCGAAGGCGGGCCCGAGGCGATGGAGGCCTACCTCAACACGCGCGCCGTGACGATCATGAACGTCTGACGGCCGCGCTGCCCGGGCGCGACGCCGGCCCGCCGGTCAGCGACCGCGGGCCGTTCGTCATGTGCATCCGGTTGCAATTGATGGGCAGGCCCTTGCGATGCTAGAGTCGTTGGGTGAGCACGCAGGACAAGAAGAATCCCGACGAGCGCAAGCCGCGGCCCTCCCCCTCGACCGGGGAAGGCGCGGACAGCGCGCTCGATGCGCTGAGAAAGAAACGGCAAGAGGCGCCGCCCCCCGACTCGATCCCGCCCGAGCCGGCCCGCAAGTAGGCGTCAGGCGGGCGCCATCGCGCGGCGGCTGCGCCACCACGCGAAGAACCGCCGCACTGCGCGGAACAGGTAGCGCAGGATCGTCAACGTCGCGATCGCCTCGAAGAACGTCAGCACGAAGGCGATCGCCGCGTTGCGTTCGCCCTGGCGCCGGCGGAACTTCGCGATCATGCGGTCGTGCGACACCTCGATCGAGTCGTAGAACGACGGCACCACCAGCAGCGTGAGCATCGTCGACGTGATCGTGCCGCCGATGATCGCGATCGCGAGCGGGCGGTAGAAGTCGCCGCCCTCGCCGATGCCGATCGCCACCGGCAGCATGCCCGCGATCAGCGCGAACGTCGTCATCAGGATCGGGCGCAGCCGCGCGCGGCCGGCGGCCATCAGCGCGTCGTCGCGCGTCATGCCCTCTTCCTCTCGCTTGCGCGCGGCGTCGAGCAGCAGGATCGCGTTCTTCGCGACGAGTCCCATGAGCATGATGATGCCGATGAAGCTCATGAGGTTGAGCGTCGCGTGCGTGAGCAGCAGCGCCAGCACCACGCCGATCATCGACAGCGGCAGCGACAGCATCACCGCCAGCGGCGCCGTGAACGAGCCGAACTGCATCACGAGGATCAGGTACATGCAGCCCACGCCCATGATCAGCGCGGTGAACATGGCGGAGAACACTTCCTGCTGGTCCTTGCCCGCGCCTCCGAGTTCCACGCCGTAGCCCGCCGGGAAATCGAGCGTCTTCGCCAGTGCGAGCGCGTCCTTCGTCACGTCGCCCGACGCGCGCCCCTCGGCGTTGGCCGACACGGCGATCATCCGGCGCCCGTTCAAGTGCTGGATCTGCGCGGGCCCGACGCCCATCGTCACCGTCGCGATCTGGTTCAGCGGGACGACCATGTTCGAGCCGGTCACGGCGATCGGCAGGCGCTCGATGTTGCCGGCGTCGACGCGGTCGGCCGGGTCGAGCCGCACCGCGACGTCACGCGCCTGGCCGGTCGGGTCGATCCAGTCGCCGACCTCGACACCCGCGAACGCCACACGCAGTGCCTGCGCAACGTCGTTCACCGAAATGCCCAGCGAATTCGCGAGGCCGCGATTCAGCTCGATCTTCAGTTCGTCCTTGGGACTGAGCTCCGACAGGCCGACGTCCACCGCGCCGGGGATGTTGCGCATCTTGTCCATGTACGCGTTGGCGATGGCCAGCAGCGTGCGCGAGTTCTGCCCGTAGAAGCGGATCTCCACGGGCTTGCGCGCACCGTTGTTCAGGTCGTCGAGCACGACGTACTCCGCGCCCACGAGCTGCGCCATCAACTTGCGCAGGTCCACCGCGATCTGCTGCGACGTGCGATGGCGGCTGGTCGACTTGCCGATGTCCACGTAGACGCGGCCGCCACCGATGTTCACGCGGCTGTTGGTCGCCACCGTCTCGGGCAGCGTGCGCGCGAGCTCCGCGGCCTTTTCGATCTTCAGCTTCGCGTACTCGACGCTCGCCGACGACGGCGTGCGCACGTCGATCGCGACCATGTTCGAGTCGGAGACGGGCAGGAAGCTCGATCCGCCCAGCCACATGTGCAGCCCGACGGCCGCGACGAGGCTGCCGATGGCCGCCGCGGCCATCCACTTGCGATGGTGCAAGGCCCACGCGATCACGTTGCCGTAACGGTCGGCCTGGTGGTCGAACCACTCGTTGAAGCGGCGCAGCACCTTCGAGACGCGGCTGCGGTTTTCCGAGTGGTGGTAGCCGGGCGGGTCGCCCCAGTAGGCCGACAGCATCGGGTCGAGCGTGAACGAGATGAACAGGCTCACCAGCACCGAGCACGCGACGGTGAGCGCGAAAGGCCGGAACCACTCGCCGGCCACGCCGGGCATCACGGCGACGGGCAGGAAGATCGCGATGATCGAGAACGTGGTCGCGGCGACGGCCAGGCCGATCTCCGCCGTGCCGTTGCGCGCGGCCGTCACGCGGTCCTCGCCGCGC
>DATBPW010000399.1:0-2597 GCA_036561125.1 Ramlibacter sp.
CCCGGACGCGCCGTTCGCCGAAGGCGATTTCCCCACACCGTCGGGCAAGTGCGAATTCTTCAGCGAGCGGCTCGCGAAGACGGGCCAGGACGGCTTGCCGGACCACGTCGGGAACTATGAAGCCGCCGGCACGTCGCAACAGTATCCGCTGGCCATGATTTCGCCCCCGCACCGCAATTTCCTCAACTCGTCGTTCGTGAACGTCGACAGCCTGCGCGAAAGCGAAGGCGAACCCGTGCTCGAGATGAATCCCGGCGACGCGGCGCCGCGTGGCATCGCGAGCGGCGACGTCGTGCGCGTGTTCAACGGCCGCGGCGAATATTTCTGCAAGGCGCAGGTGGGTGACCGCGCGCGCCCCGGCGTGGTCAACGGGCTCGGCGTGTGGTGGCGCAAGTTCGGCATCGCCGGCACCAACGTGAACCAGCTCACGAGCCAGCGCCTGACCGACATGGGGCGCGGGCCGGTGTTCTACGACTGCCTGGTCGAAGTCGCGAAGGCGTGATCCTCTCCCGGCGTGCGTTGATGGGGGCCGCATTGGCGGCCATTGCGGCCGCGGTGACGCTCGGCGGCTGCTCCGACCTCGGCTACTACTGGCAGAGCGCGGAAGGGCACATCCGCATGATGGGCGCCGCGCGGCCGGTGAACGATTGGCTCGCGGACAAGGAAACGCCCGAAAAGCTGAAGGCGCGCCTCGCGCTCAGCCAGCGCATCCGACGCTATGCGACGCAGGAACTCAAGCTGCCGGACAACCCGAGCTACAGCCGCTACGCGGACCTGCACCGGCAGGCCGTGATCTGGAACGTCGTCGCCGCGCCGCCGTACTCGCTCGAGCTGAAGAAATCGTGCTTCCCCATCACCGGCTGCGTCGGCTATCGCGGCTACTTCGACGAGCACGAAGCCCGCGCCGAGGGCGCGCAGCTCGCCAAGGACGGGCTCGAGGTCGACGTGTACCCGGTGCCCGCTTACTCGACGCTAGGCTGGATGAACTGGGCCGGCGGCGACCCGCTGCTCAACACGTTCATCAACTACCCGGAAGGCGAGCTCGCGCGCACGATCTTCCACGAGCTTGCGCACCAGGTCGTGTACGCGAAGGGCGACACGATGTTCAACGAATCGTTCGCGACCGCGGTGGAACGCATCGGCGGCCGCATGTGGCTCAAGACGCAAGCGACGGAACAGGCGCGCAAGGAGTACGAGCAGTACGACCAGCGGCGCCGGCAATTCCGCGCACTGACGAATGCGACGCGCGATCGCCTCAAGGAAATCTACGACAAGACCAGCGGCGAGGAGCGCGACGTGCTCAAGCAGCGTGCCTATGCCGGGTTCCGCGAGCAGTACGCGCAGCTCAAGGCGACGTGGCCGGGCGATCCCGCGCGCTACAAGTGGTACGACCGCTGGGTTGCCGAGGCGAACAACGCTTCGTTCGGCGCGCAGGCCGCGTACGACGAACTCGTGCCCGGGTTCGAGGCGCTGTTCGAGCGCGAGGGCCGCGATTTCCGCAAGTTCTATGATGCGGCGAAGCAACTCGCCGCGCTGCCGAAGGCGCAGCGCCACAAGGAACTCAAGGAGATGGCCGGTGGCTGACATCCACATCACGCGCAAGCACGCGCTGGGCATGGCCGGCGCGCGCAAGCTCGCGTTTCGCTGGGCCGAGGAGGCCGAAGAGCAACTCGGGCTCGAGTGCGTGTACGAGGAGGGGGCCGCGACCGACCACCTCAAGTTCACGCGCGCGGGCGTCAAGGGTGGCATCAAGGTCACGAAGGACCACTTCGTGCTCGACGCGCACCTGGGCGTGCTGCTCGGCGCCTTCAAGGACACGATCGAGTCGAAGATCGTGAAGAACCTCGACGAGCTGCTGGCCGCGAAGGATCCGCTGCACGCCTTCGACAGCGGCATCGGGCACGGCAAGCATCACGCGAAGAAGTCGGCCTCGAAGAAGAAGGCCTGACGCGATGGCCGGCCCGCTCGCAGGACTCAAGGTGCTCGAGCTCGGGCAACTGATCGCGGGGCCCTTCGCGGCCAGGACCCTTGGCGATTTCGGCGCGGACGTGATCAAGGTGGAACCGCCCGCCGGCGGCGACCCGCTGCGCCAATGGCGGCTGATGAAGGACGGCACGTCGGTGTGGTGGCAGGTGCAGTCGCGCAACAAGCGCTCGATCGCGCTGGACCTCAAGAGTCCCGAGGCACAGGACATCGTGCGCAAGCTAGCGCGCGAATGCGACGTGCTGGTCGAGAACTTCCGACCCGGTGCGCTCGAAGGCTGGGGCCTGGGGCCCGACCAGTTGCTGGAGCTCAACCCGCGCCTGGTCGTTTTGCGCATCAGCGGCTACGGCCAGACCGGGCCCTATCGCGACCGGCCGGGTTTCGGTGTGGTCGCCGAAGCGATGGGTGGCTTGCGCCATCTCACGGGCGAGCCGGGCCGCGTGCCGGTGCGCGTGGGCGTGTCCATCGGCGATACGCTCGCATCGCTGCACGGCGTGATCGGCATCCTGCTCGCGTTGCACGAGCGCTCACGCAGCGGCCGCGGGCAGGTGATCGACGTGGCGTTGTACGAAGCCGTGTTCAACTGCATGGAGAGCCTGCTGCCGGAGTACAGC
>DATBPW010000400.1:0-1811 GCA_036561125.1 Ramlibacter sp.
AAGCGCACGCGCACCTCGCCGGGGCCGGGCATCGGTTCGGGAAGCTCGCCGACCTGCAGCACCTCATGCGCTGGGCCGGTGCGTTCGTAGAAAGCCGCTCGCATGGGCGGCATCTTAGGCGCGAATCACGCCCTCATGCGCGCCAGGACCTCGGCGACGATGCGGTCGCAGCGCTCGCCACCGAAGCCCATGAGCGCCTGCTCGGCCACGTCGACGTCCTGCGCCAGCGCTTCGCGCAGCAGGCTGCGCGCGCGGAAATGCCGGCTGCGCACCGTCGCCTCGGGGATCGCGAGCAGCTCGGCGGTTTCCTCGACACTGAGCTCCTCGACGCAGCGCAGGACGAACACCGTGCGAAACGCTTCGGGCAATTCGTCGAGCCGGCGCTGCAGCAGGCTGCGCAGCTGCACGCGCACGAGCGAGCGGTCGGGCGTCTCCGTGTTCGCCTCGCCCCCGTCGTCGTCGCCTTGCGGCACGATCGCCACGATGTTGTCGCGCCGTTGCTGGCGGCGGTAGCGCGCGAGGCATCGATTCAGCACGAGCCGCGACAGCCACGTCGCCAGCGACGACTCGCCGCGGAACGCACCGATCGCGCGATAGGCCGCGAGGTACGACTCCTGCAGCGCGTCCTCGGCATCGGCGTCGTCGCGCAGCACCGAGCGGGCGATGCGATACAGGCGCCGGTTGTGCCGCCGCATCAGCAGCTCGAACGCGGCGCCGTCGCCCGACGCAACGCGCGCCGCGAGCTCGCTGTCCGCGATGCCTTCGGGAACCGTGGCGGGCTGCGCGTGCGTCATTGGACGATCACCTTCCCGTGCATGTCCGGATGGACGGTGCAGATGTAGTCGAACTCGCCGGCCTGGTTCATCGTGCGCGAGTACGACTGGCCGGGAGCGATCCTGCCCGAATCGAATTTCCCTTGCGCCGTCGCGGTGTGCGGCACCACGTCGGTGTTCTTCCACGTGACGGTGTCGCCGCGGTGGACCATGAGCTGCGCCGGCGCGAACTTCAGCCCGGCGATCGTCACTTCATGCGGCGCGCCGGCGGCCAGCACCGCGGCCGCAGCCAATGCCAACGCCGCCGCGGCGAGCGCGAATCGCGCAGCGATCACGCACCGAGCTCCGACTGCAGGTGCTTCGCGTGCTCCAGGTGCTCGGCGAAGGCGGGCCGCACCTTCTGGATCAGCGCCTTCAGCTCGGCGTTCTGCGCCGACGGGATCAGCGTCTTGTCGATCGCGTCGAGCACCTGCTGGTGGTACGCGACCTCGTGATCGACATAGGCCTTGTCGAAGTCCTTGCCCTTGAGCTTCTTCAGGTTCGCCATGTTCTCGTCGCCGCCCTTCCTGATCGACTCGCTGGTCGGGTTGGGCTCGGGCTTGACCTTGAGCTTCTTGACGAGCGCGCCGGCCTGCTGGTTGACCGCGGTGTGGTCGGTGATCATCTTCTGCGCGAACGCCTTGACGTCCTTGTTGTGCGTCCTGGCCTTCGCGAGCTTGCCCGCGTCGATGTCGACCTGGTTCGCGGTCACGACGATCGCGGCGATCTGCGGGTCGGTCGGGCCGCCTTGCGCCCAGGCCAGCACGGGCGCCGCGAGGGCGAGGGATGCGATGACGAGCCGGATGTTCATGGTGTCTCCTTTGGTGTGGGATGAACGCCGCCATAGACGTCGCGAGACCGCGCCGCGTTCCCGGCATTGCGGGGCACGGCGGCGCCGCGCCCGCCGCCGTGCAATCATTGCGGCTGCTGCATCAGGAGATCCGACATGGAAGAGCAAGACGACGAACCCGGCCACGACCACGAAAACGCCCCCTCCAC
>DATBPW010000401.1:0-6491 GCA_036561125.1 Ramlibacter sp.
CGCGTCGCCATGGGACTTGCAACGCGCGAGATTGACCGCGAGGCGCGCGCCGTCGAGTTCTACGATTTGCTGTCGTCGTTCGACTTCATGGCCTCGACGCCGACATTGTTCAATTCCGGCACGCTGCGGCCGCAACTGTCGTCATGCTTCCTCACCACCGTTGCAGATGACCTCGACGGCATCTTCAAATCGGTCAAGGACAACGCGCTGCTGGCGAAATATTCCGGCGGGCTCGGCAACGACTGGACCCGCGTCCGCGGTCTCGGCGCGCATATCAAGGGTACCAACGGCGAGAGCCAGGGCGTGGTGCCGTTCATGAAGGTTGCCAACGACACCGCGATCGCCGTCAACCAGGGCGGCAAACGCAAGGGCGCGGTCTGCGCCTATCTCGAGACCTGGCACATCGACATCGAGGAATTCCTCGATCTGCGCAAGAACACCGGCGACGACCGCCGCCGTACCCATGACATGAATACCGCGAACTGGGTTCCAGACCTGTTCATGCAGCGGGTCGAGGCCGGGGGCGACTGGACGCTGTTCTCGCCCGACGAAACGCCCGATTTGCACGATCTCCACGGCAAGCCGTTCGCCGAGCGCTACGCGGCCTATGAGGAGAAGGCCGCACGCGGCGATATCCGCGTGTTCAAGAAGCTCCGCGCCGGAGATCTCTGGCGCAAGATGCTGACCATGCTGTTCGAGACCGGCCATCCCTGGATCACCTTCAAGGACCCCTGCAATCTGCGCTCACCGCAGGGCCATGTTGGCGTCATTCACTCGTCCAATCTCTGCACCGAGATCACGCTCAACACCAGCGACGACGAGACCGCCGTCTGCAATCTCGGCTCCATCAACCTGCTCAACCATATCGAGGACGGCCGTCTGAACGACGCGCGGCTGAAGCGCAGCGTGACGATCGCGATGCGGATGCTCGACAACGTCATCGATATCAACTTCTACACCATCCCCGAAGCGCGCCGCTCGAACCTGCGGCACCGCCCGGTCGGTCTCGGGCTGATGGGATTCCAGGACGCGCTGCAGGCGATGCGGATTCCGGTCGCCTCCGACGCCGCCGTCGGTTTCGCCGACACCAGCATGGAGGCGATCGCTTATTGCGCGATCTCGGCCTCCGTCGATCTCGCGGCCGAGCGCGGGCGATATCCGTCCTTCGAGGGCTCGCTCTGGAGCCGGGGCATCCTGCCGATCGATTCCATCGAGCTGCTGGCGGAAGCACGCGGCGGCGTCGCGATGGACCGCGCCAGCACGCTGGATTGGGGCGCCTTGCGCGAGCGCGTCAAATCGGTCGGCATGCGCAATTCTAACGTGATGGCGATCGCGCCGACCGCGACCATCTCCAACATCTGCGGCGTGGCACAGTCGATCGAACCTGCCTACCAGAACCTCTATGTCAAATCCAATATGTCCGGCGATTTCACCGTCGTGAACGAATTCCTGGTCCGCGACCTCAAGGCGCGCGGGTTGTGGGACGAGGTGATGGTCAACGACCTCAAATATTTCGACGGCAGCGTCGGCGCCATCGACCGTGTTCCCGAAGATCTGAAGGCGCTGTACGCGACCGCGTTCGAAATCGACAGCAGCTGGCTGATCGAGGCTGCGGCGCGGCGGCAGAAGTGGATCGACCAGTCGCAGTCGCTCAACCTCTATATCGCCAATCCCTCCGGCAAGAAGCTCGACGCGCTCTACCGCCTGGCATGGACGCGTGGCTTGAAGACGACCTACTACCTGCGTTCCCGCAGCGCGACCCATGTCGAGAAATCGACGCTGAAGGGAACCGACGGCAAGCTCAACAGCGTGTCGTCCGTGACGATGACGTCTCCAGCCCCGGCGATCGTCGTCCCGACGGCCGCCACCGCGCCGGATTTATCCGGCGCGGTGGCGTGCTCGGTCGATAATCCCGAATGCGAAGCCTGCCAGTAAGCAGCACGACAAAAAAGGAAACATTGCAAATGCTCGACTGGTCCGAACCATCCGCCGCCGCACCTCGCTTGCCGCCGCCTGCCGTACACCCGATTGCCGGGGCCGATCAAACCGGCCTCGGCGCCATCGACCGGCGCGGCGGCCGGGTCTCCGTCGACGACAAGCGGATGATCAATTGCCGCGCCGACGTCAACCAGTTGCTGCCGCTGAAATACAAATGGGCCTGGGAGAAATACCTCGCCGGCTGCAACAATCACTGGATGCCGACAGAGGTGTCGATGCAGGCCGACATCGCGCTGTGGAAATCGCGCGACGGCCTGAGCGAGGACGAGCGGCGCGCGATCAAGCGCAATCTCGGCTTCTTCGCGGCTTCCGAAAGCCTCGTCGCCAACAACATCGTGCTGGCGATCTATCGCCATCTGACCAATCCGGAATGCCGTCAATATCTGCTGCGGCAATCGTTCGAGGAGGCGGTGCATACCCACACATTCCAGTACATCGTCGAGAGCCTCGGCCTCGATGAAGGTGAGCTGTTCAACATGTACCGCGAGGTGCCCTCGATCACCGACAAGGCGGCATGGGCGCTGAAGCACACGAAGCATCTCGACGATCCCGAGTTCAGGACCGGAACGCCGCAAGCCGACCAGGCGTTCCTGCGCGACCTTGTCGCCTTCTACGTCATCTTCGAAGGCATGTGGTTCTACACGGGATTCGCGCAGATCCTCTCGCTCGGACGCCGCAACAAGATGGTCGGCATCGCCGAGCAGTACCAGTACATCCTGCGCGACGAGTCCATTCACCTGAATTTCGGCATCGACGTCATCAACCAGATCAAGATCGAGAATCCGCATCTGTGGACGGACGCGTTCCAGGACGAGGTCCGCGCCATGATTCGTGACGCCGCCGAGCTCGAGGCGGCCTATGGGCGCGACACCATGCCCCGCGGCTTCCTCGGCCTGAATGCTGCGCTGTGCGAGCAGTACATGCACTTCATCGCCAACCGCCGCTGTGCGCAGATCGGGCTCGCTCCGGTGTTCGCCGAGGTCGAGAACCCGTTCCCGTGGATGTCGGAGGCAATGGATCTGAAGAAGGAGAAGAACTTCTTCGAGACCCGCGTGATCGAATACCAGACGGGTGGAGCTCTTTCCTGGGACTGAGTCGGCAACTGCAAGGTAGTTTGGGTTAAACGCCCGCACGCACCACGGCACGAAGAGGCCGGGGCGTGGCGGGCGCAGGTGTTCGTGAGGCTGGGCAATGGCCCAACCGCACGGATCGCTTCGCGCCACCAACAATGCGCGGAGTGCTCTTTGGTTGATGTTGTGTCAACTTGAACAGGAGATAGAAATGGCAACTGCGAAGAAGTCCACGGCCAAGAAGGCCGCGAAGAAGTCCACGGCGAAGCGCCCGGCTGCGAAGAAGTCGGCCGCCAAGCGCCCGGCCGCGAAGAAGTCCGCGGCGAAGCGCCCGGCCGCCAAGAAGTCGGCGAAGAAGGCCGCCAAGAAGACGGCGCGCAAGTCGTCGGCCAAGAAGGCGACGAAGAAGACGGCGAAGAAGGCCGCCAAGAAATCGTCGGCCAAGAAGGCCGCGAAGAAAAAGGCGCCAGCGAAAAAGGCTGCGAAGAAGTCCGCGAAGAAGGCGGCGAAGAAGTCGTCAGGCAAGAAGTCTTCGGGCAAGAAGGCTGCGAAAGCCCCTGCGGCGAAGCCGGCTGCGGCAATGCCCGCACCGGCTGCCCCCGCGGCGCAGACCACGCTCAACCCGCAGGCCGCCTGGCCGTTCCCCACGGCTTCCAAGCCCTGAGGATCGACAAGCCTCCAAGGAAACCCGGCACTTCGGTGCCGGGTTTTTTTTCGACTTTGCGTGGCTTACGATGCGCCACCCGCGATGCGCAAACTGCTCGTCCTCATCCTCATGGTCCTGCTCGCCGCCACCGCCGACGCCGCACCCGCGCGGATCGACCTGCAACCCTCGATCGCGAAGATGCGCGGCGAGCTCGCCGCGAAGTACGGCGAGGCGCAGCGCGCACGCATTGAGCGCGGCCTCACGCAGGTGGCCGCACTGTGGCGCACCGAGGACGGCGGCGCCGCGGACTTCGAAGCCTTCGCTCGCGCGAACTTCGCGGGCGACGCGGCGGCGCAGGACGAGCTGTTCCAGCGCATGGAGTTGATCCTCGAGTCCGTCGACGGGCATATGCACGAGATCGCGCGCGACCTCGCGCGGCAGGCGACGCTGGAAGTGGGCCCGCTGCTGCCGCTGGACGCGGCGCTGGCCGCGTACGACCCGTCGGCGCACATCACGCAGGATTTCTTCGCCAACAAGGTCGCGTTCGTCGTCCTGCTGAATTTCCCCGTGACGAAGCTCGACGAGCGCGTGGCGCATGCGAACGGATGGACGCGGCGCGAATGGGCCGAGGTGCGGCTCGCGTCGCGCTTCGACAAACGCATCCCGTCGGAAGTGAACCTCGAGATGGCGCGTGCCTACGGCGCCGCCGAGCAATACATCGCGCACTACAACATCTGGATGGGCCGGGTGCGGGCGGAAAACGGCGACCAGCCGTTCCCCGCGAAACTGCGCCTGCTCGCGCACTGGAACCTGCGCGACGAGATTCGCGCGCAGTACACGGATCGCGAACACGGCCTCGCGCGCCAGCGCGCGATCGCCGCGGTGATGGAGCGCATCGTCACGCAGGCGATCCCGCAAGCCGCGGTCGACCGTGAAGGCGTCGACTGGAACCCGTTCACGAACGAGGTGAAGGGCGCGCCGCAGGGCCGCGAGCCGGACACGCGCTATGCGATGCTGCTGGGCACGTTCCTCGCCGCGCGCCGCGCCGACGAATGGTCGCCGACCGCGCCGACGCTGATCCGCCGCCGCTTCGAGGACGAAGGCGACGTGCCGGAGGCGCGAGTGCGCGCGATGTTCGAACAGGTGCTGTCCTCGCCGCTCGCGCCGCGCGTGGCGCAACTCGTGCGCGAGCGCGTGGGCCGGCCGCTCGAGCCGTTCGACATCTGGTACGGCGGGTTCAAGCCGCGCGGCCGCTACACCGAGGCCGAGCTCGATGCGATCGTCGCGAAGCGCTATCCCGATGCGCGGGCGTACAAGGCCGACATGCCGCGCATGCTGCGCGAGCTCGGGTTCTCGCCGGAGCGCGCGGCCTGGCTCGCGGACAACATCGAAGTCGATGCCGCGCGCGGCTCGGGCCACGCCTTGCCTGCCGCGCGCCGCGAGGACAAGCCGCACCTGCGCACGCGCATCGAGCCCGGCGGCATGAACTACAAGGGCTACGACATCGCCGTGCACGAGATGGGCCACAACGTCGAGCAGGTGCTGTCGCTCAAGTCCATCGACCACACGCTGCTGCGCGGGGTGCCGAACAACGCGTTCACCGAGGCGATCGCGTTCGTGTTCCAGTCGCGCGGGCTGCAGCTGCTCGGCCTGGAGCGGCCGGATGCGCAGGCGCAAGCGCTCGCGATGCTCGACGAGTTCTGGTCCACGTTCGAGATCGCCGGCGTGTCGCTCGTGGACATGCAGGTGTGGCACTGGATGTACGAGCACCCGGACGCGACGCCGGCGCAGCTGCGCGAGGCGACGCTGGGCATCGCCAAGGCCGCGTGGAACCGCTACTTCGCGCCCGTGATGGGTGTGCGCGATTCGCACCTGCTCGCGATCTACTCGCACATGGTCGGCTACACGCTGTACCTGCCCAACTACGCGCTGGGCCACATGATCACGTCGCAGGTCGAGGAGCAGGTGGAAAAGGCCGGCGCGGTCGGCCCCGAGATCGAGCGCATCGCCACGTACGGCAACGTGCTGCCCGACCTGTGGATGGTGCACGCCACCGGCAAGCCGCTCGGTGCGGACGCGCTGCTGGGGCGCACCGCGCGCGCATTGGCGGTGGTGAAGTAGCGCGGCTCTTTCGATGACCTCGCAGCAGGACCTGTTCGGCGCCGCGCCGCCGGCGCTGCCTGCGGGCATGCGCTACGAAACCGACTTCCTCTCGCGCGACGAGGAACTGCACTGGATCGCCTTCGCGCAGGCGCAACCCCTGGCGGAGATGAACTACAAGGGCTACCAGGCGAAGCGGCGCGTCGTGAGCTTCGGTGGCAAGTACGACTACATGGCGAACCGCCTGAACGAAGGGCCGCCGATTCCGCCCGGGCTCGACGGCTTGCGTGGCAAGGTGGCGCGCTGGCTCGGCGTCGCACCCGAGGCGTTCACGCAGGTGCTCGTCGCGGAATATCGCGAAGGCACGCCGCTCGGCTGGCACCGCGACGTGCCGGACTTCGAGGACGTCGTCGGCGTGTCACTGCTGTCCGGGGCGGTGATGCGCTTTCGCCCTTACCCGCCCGATGCGCCGAAGCGCTCGGACATCGTGAAGCTCGACGTGCAGCCGCGCTCGATCTACCTGCTGCGCGGCGTGGCACGCTGGGAGTGGCAGCACTCCGTCGCGCCGACGAAGATGCTGCGCTACTCGATCACGTTCCGCACGCCGCGCGAGCGGCGCTGATCACGCGCGTCAGGCGTGCTGCGCGTCGTGCTTCTGCTTGAAGATGTGGCGGCTG
>DATBPW010000402.1:0-5414 GCA_036561125.1 Ramlibacter sp.
AAGGCAGCTTTCGTGTTCGGCTCCGTAGCCAAGCAGACCGACACGGCAGCCAGCGACATCGACCTGATGATTGTCAGCGACACGGTCGAGTTCCCCGAAGTGATCCTGGCCCTGCAGCCCGTGGAGCAGGGGATCGGACGCGAAATCAATCCCGTGATCTACACGGCGAAGGAATTGGCGCAGCGCGCCAAAAACGACAACGGCTTTGTGAGCCGCGTGCTGTCGCAACCCAAGGTCTGGCTGTTCGGAAGCGAAGATGACATCGGCGTTTGAAAATCTGTGCGGCCCCAACAAGCCGCTGCGCGCCGAGCCGCCGAGCGCGAAGGAGTTCGCTGGCCTACGCGACATGGGCCTTGCGAAACTTGCAGACTCGCGCAGGAAGGGGCTCGCACTTGAGAGCCAGTTCGACCTCGCGTACAACGCAGCGCACGCTTTGTGCCTCGCCGCACTGCGCTGGCACGGCTACCGGTCCAGTAACCGCTACATCGTCTTCCAGCTCCTGCCAGAGACGCTCGGGCTCGGCCCGGAAGTCTGGCGCATCCTGGCGAAGAGCCACGAGGTCCGAAACCTCGGTGAGTACGAAGGCTTGCTTGAAGTCAGCGAGCGCCTCGTCAAGGACCTGATCGGCGCCTGCGAAAAAGTGGCCGAGAAAGTCAAAGCACTCGATCCACCCGCAGCATGAATGACCTGCGAAACGAACAAGCACTTCACCCTGAAGATTGCCGGCGATCTCGGCGTCGACGTAGATCAGCCTTCGTGGCCGCGGCGAGTAATAGTTTGCAGCTTCATTGCATCAGCTGAAGACTTGCGCCGCCACCTCGGCGAAAATGGCCCCGTGGCAGTCCGCAACCCTTCCAACTTCCGCGACCTCGCGCAGCACGTGGCTGTGCCGCTGCGGCGCGGCGTGCTGTACCGGTCGGACCACCTGGGCGCGCTCGATGACGACGATGCGCGCGCGATCGTCGCGCTGGGCGTGCGGCGCGTGCTCGATTTTCGCGGCGTCGACGAGCGCACTGCGGCCGCGTGCCGCCTGCCGGGCGTTGCCGTTCATTCGCTCGCGATCGAGCCGACCATCGTGCAGGTGATCGCCGGCCTGCTGGACGCGGGCCATGACCTCACGGCCGCCGAAACAGTGGCGCACATGCAGGACACGTACCGCGGTTTCGTGCGCAACAGCTCGCATCGCTTCGCCGAGTTCTTCGCGCACCTGCTCGCATCGGACGAGCCGACGGTGTTCCACTGCACGGCCGGCAAGGACCGCACGGGATTCGCGGCGGCGCTCGTGCTGGCGGCACTGGGCGCGTCGCACGACGAAGTGATGCGCGACTACCTGCAGACGAACGAACGGCTCGCGCCGGTGTCGGTCGTCGCATCGACATGGTCGCTGCCGCCGCACGCGGCGCAGGTGCTGTACTCGGTGCGCCCCGAATTCCTGCACGCCGCCTTCGACGAGATCGAGGTGCGTTTCGGCGGCATGCAGGCGTACCTGCGCGAAGGCCTCGGCTTGGGCGAGCGTGAACGCGCGCGCCTGCGCGAGCTGTACCTCGCGCAGGGCTAGCCCGCTCAGGCGCGCTTCCTGCGAACTTTCCCACGCGGCTCCTACGCGGGCACGGGGCGCGGCTCCTACATCGTTGAGTTCGCCGCGCGCGCATCCTCGCATCACTCACAGGAGTCATGCGATGCCGAACCCGGAACAGAGCAAGGACGATCCGTCGCGCCAGGATGACCGCGGCGACGGCCCGGCGAAAGTCGGCATCACCAGCGACCAGCAGCCCGATCTCGTGGCGCCGAGCGGCGTCAACGAGCGCGACCACGGCGCGGCGGACGACAAGCCGATGGGCGGCGGCACCGTGAACCTCGACGACGACGACATGGCCCATCCGCGCGGCAAGACGACGGCCGCGGGCGGCACGTGGCAGGCGCAAGGCGGCGACAGTGCCCCGCTCGGCCCGCCGGCGGAAATCCAGTCGGATCGCAACGGCCCCAGCGACCGGTCGAGCCGGGAATGAACATGAGACGCCAACGGGAGGGCAACATGGTTTACGCGCTGTTCTCTCTCGGGGTGCTCGCCGCGGCGGCCGCGGTGTACACGGCGGCGATCGGCTACCTGTGGTTCCGGCAGGAACGCCTGCTGTTCGAACCCACGCCGCTCGACCCCGCCGAAAAACTCGTCGACGACCCGGATGTCGTCGAGCACTGGATCGACGTGCCCGGCGCGCGACTGTCGTGCGCGCAGTTCAAGTGCCCGGCGCCGCGCGGCGTCGTGTTCTTCCTGCATGGCAACTCGGGCAACCTGCGCGACTGCCTGGTCGACCTCGATTCCTTCCGCGATGTCAACTTCGACGTCGTGATGTTCGACTACCGCGGCTACGGCAAGAGCTCGGGCGCCATCGCCAGCGAGGCGCAGTTGCGTGACGACGTGCGCAAGGTGTGGGACGCGTTCGCCGCGCAATACGAAGGCAAGCGTGTCGTGATCGCGGGCCAGTCGCTGGGCACGGCGCTCGCGGCAGGGCTCGGTGCCGAGCTGTGCCAGCAGGGCCGCGCGCCGGACCTCACGCTGCTCGTGTCGCCTTACAGCAGCATGCGCGCGCTGGCGGACGAGCTGTACCCGTGGGTGCCGGGCAAGGTGCTGCGCTACCCGCTGCACACGATGGAGCACGCCAGCCGCCTGAAAGGACCGCTGATGCTGATCCACGGCGACAAGGACGAACTGATCGGCATCCACCACAGCCATGCACTGCGCAGCGCCGTGCCGGCGGCGCAACTGCATTGCCTGGAAGGCGCGGGGCACGGCGACGTGCACAAGCATCCGGGCTTCCGGCAGAAGCTCGCGGGCGCGCTGGCCGCGCTCTGAGCCCTACGCCTTCACCACGGGCTGGATGATCCCCAGCGGCGCGCCGAACGGGTCCGAAAGCATCGCAATGCGACCGACTTCGGCCACGTCCATCGGCTTGACGACGAGGTCGCCACCGAGCGGCCCGACGCGCGCTGCGATTTCGTCGCAGCGTTCGACCTTGACGTAGGGCGTCCACATCGCGGGCATGCCCTCGTGCGGGGCCTTCATGATGCCGCCGCGCGAACGTCCGGTCGCATCGTTGATGACGTGGTACATGCCCATGTCGCCCATCGCCCAGTCCACATGCGTGAAGCCGAACAGCGGCTCGTAGAACGCGAGCGCCTTCGCGGGATCGGGCGTCGCGAGTTCGTTCCAGTCGAAGTCGCCGTTCTTCACCGTTGCCTCATCGTCGCGGTCGCCGGTCGCGCCTTTCCAGATCGACACGCGCGCGCCGGTGGGATCGAGCACCGTCGCGCCGCGGCCGATGCCGGGGTAGTCGCGCGGTGGCATCACGGCTTGCGCGCCCGCCGCGAGCGCGGCTGCGTAGCGGTCGTCGACATCAGGCACCGACAGCCAGCTGCGCCAGTGCGGCGGATCGCCCGCGTCGGCCGGGACGATACCGCCGATGAAGTCCTGGCCGTTGTGGATCACTTCGTAGCCGCCGGGCGCGAAGCTCTTCACCTTCCAGCCGAACAGCTGTTCGTAGAACTGCCGCGCCTTGGCGGTGTCCTGCGACACGTGTTCGAACCAGGCGAATTTCCCGAAGTGGTAGGCCATCGATCGCTCCTTGCGACGCCCGCATTCTCGATGAGATGAGCGTGGAACTCCAGTCGTCGCTGATGGGCCACGCAATGGCTCTGGCACGCGCGGTGCCTCTTCGCTTGTCCTACATGTGAATGCACACCGTGCCGACAGCCCGCGAACACCACCTGCCTAGAGTGATCGGAGGGCAGTCGGGGCTGCCCTTCCCTTTGACCACACACCCATTTCCAAGGAGTTCCTGATGAAGACCACCCTGACCCAAACGGCAACCGCGGTCCTCGCCGTGGTCGCGGCCCTTTCGCTGAGCGCGTGCCATCGCGGCGAAGGCACGAACAACACGACGACCGGTTCGTCCGCCACGACGCCGTCGACGACGACGGGCAGCACCGGCACGTCGGGCACCACGACCGGCAGCGCCACCTCCACGTCGCCGAGCACCGGCAGCACGGGCACGGCCAGCAGCGACACGACCGGCTCGGGCGGCACGTCCTCGATGGGCGCGACCGGCACGGGTTCGGCGAGCGGCAGCTCGACGATGCCGGGCTCCAGCACGTCCAGCTCGACGCCGGGCAGCACGAGCAGCTCGACCGGCACCGGCACGACCGGCAGCGCCGGCACGATGAGCAACTCGTCGGGCAACACGACGGGCTCGACGTCGAGCAGCAGCGGCACGACGAAGTAAATGGCGATGCGTGAATGGATGCTGGTCCTCGCGGCGGCTTCGTCGCTTGGGCTGGCTGCATGCGATCGCGCGCGCCAGGACACCGGCTCGCAGACCGCGGGCCAGCAGTCGCCCGCGGGCACGAGCGGCGCAGGCGGCACGGCTGCCATGGGCGGCCCGGGCGCCGGGCTGGCCGGCGGCATGAACCCGTCGCCGGGGCAGGCCACCGGCGTTGCCAACGGTTCGACGAACCGCACGACGAAGGGCTCGGTCGGCAATCGTTGAGCGGTCCCGCCGTGCGCCGGGGCGCGATCAGCCTTTCGCGACCGGCCGCGACGGATCGCCGATCCACTCGCTCCAGCTCCCCGCGAACAACGCGGTGGGCGGGAAGCCCGCGACTTCCATCGCGATGAGGTTCGGCAGTGCGCTCACGCCGCTGCCGCAGTGATGCACGACGGTTGCGGGATCGCGTCCCGCGAGAACCTTGTCGAAGTCCGCGCGCAACTGCTGCGGATCCTTGAAGCGCCCGGCCGCATCGAAGTTGTCGGTGAGCGGGCGATTGAGCGCGCCGGGAATGTGCCCGGCCACCGGGTCGATCGGTTCGGCTTCGCCGCGATAACGCTGCGGCGAGCGCGCATCGACGAGCGTCATGTCCGGCTTGCCCAGGTGCGCGACGACATCGCTCACCATCACGAGCCGGCGCAGTTCGGGCCCGAGCTCGAAGTTGCTCTGGAAGTGCGAGGGTTCGGTTTGGTCCGTGACTTCGCCGCCGGCTTCCTGCCACGCCTTCAATCCGCCGTCGAGCACGGCGACCGCGCCGTGGCCGGCCCACTTCAGCATCCACCACAGGCGCCCGCAATACACGCCGCTGTTGCGGTCGTAGACCACGGCCTGCATGTCGTTGGCGAACCCCACGCTCGACAGCCACATCGCGAATTTCTCGCGGCTCGGCAGCGGATGCCGCCCGCCCGAGACTGCGTCGCGGTGCGGATGGCGCGTGCCGTCCACTTCGATGACGAATTCGTCGCTCAGCGCCGTGTCGAGGTGCGCGTACACCGCGCCCGGGATGTGCGCCTGGCGATACGCCTCTTCGCCCGCGGCCGGGTTCATCAAATCGAAGCTGCAGTCGAAGATCATCAGGCGCGCGCCCGTCGA
>DATBPW010000403.1:0-3251 GCA_036561125.1 Ramlibacter sp.
ATCGCTAAGCTCTGCCCCATGAGCGGAGCCGCCACCCCGACCGCGCCGGCCTACCAGGCCATCTACCGGGCGTGCATGAAGGAAGCCGCGTCGCAGGGGCGCGCGCTGATGCTGCGCATCGTCAAGCATGCGGTCGAGACGTTGCAGCGCCGCGCGATCACCGGGCCCGACGAAGTCGAACGGCGCCAGTCCGCCGAGGCCGCGCGCACGCTCGTGAAGCACGAGACGGCGCTGTGCGACGCGTACCCGCAGGTGCTGCTCACGGAAATCACGAACGCGATCTCGGGCGATGCCCGCAAGGCGGGCGCCGTCAGCTTCGATTCGCTGCAGCTCATGGGCGAGGAGCAGGTGCGCGAGAACGTCGAGCTGATGCGCATGCAGCAGGCCGTGAACGCGCAGGTCGAAGCCGAACTCGCCGGGCTGAACGCGCTGATCGCAACCGTCCAAGGCTTGCGCAGCGTGCAGGCCGACCGCAACCCGCTGCGCCCCGAGGTCTACGTGCGCAGCCTGCGCAACGTGTCCATGCAAAGCCCGATCCCGTCGTCGATGCGCGCGCGCTGGATCACGGCGCTGGGCGAGGCGCTCGGCGCGGAGCTGGCCCGCGTCTACACCGAGCTCGCGAAGTGGATGCGCGCGCAAGGTGTGGTGGAGGCGCAATACGCCGCCGCCGGCGCACCGGGCGCCAACGTGCCGGCACAGGCAAAGCTGCTGAACCTGCGCGAGTTGCGCAAGCTCGTCACGGGCGACTTCCGCGAAGGCAGTCGGGAGGCCGAAAGGCCGACGCAATTCGGTGCGACGCAATTCGGCGCGACGATGCCGGCGGCCGTCGACGCGCTGGAGGACATGAACCAGGTCGACGAACTCGTGCAGCGCATGAGGGCGCGGCAGCGCGCCGAATCGCAGGCATTGGCCGGCGGCGGCGATTCCGACCGCGACCCGACGCAGGTCCTCGCGCAGGAAGTCGTGCACCTGATGCTCGACACGATCGCCAACGATCCGCGCCTGCTGTCCCCGATCCAGCAGTGCGTGCGCGAGCTCGAACCCGCGTTCATGCGCCTGGCGCTCGAAGACCCGCGCTTCTTCTCGGACAAGCAGCATCCGGCGCGGCGCCTGCTCGAAGAGCTCACGCAGCGCAGCTTCGCGTTCGAATCGGTCGTGTCGCCCGGCTTCAACGCGTTCATCGAGCCGCTGCGCCAGGCCGTCGAGGTGTTGCGCGAAACGCGGGTGCCGGGCGCCGAGCCGTTCGACTTCGCGATCAAGACGCTCGAGGACGCGTGGAGCCGCATCGTCAAGCGCGACCGCGAACACAAGGAACGTGCCGTGCGCGCGCTGCTCAACGCCGAACAGCGCAACCTGCTCGCCGACAAGCTCTCGCGCGGCCTGCGCCAGCGGCCCGACTTGCACGGCGCGCCCCGGGAGATCGTGGCGTTCGTCACCGGCCCATGGGCGCAGGTGATCGCGCAGGCGCGGCTGACCGACATGACCGGGTCGCACGACCCCGCCGGCTACACGTCGATCCTCACCGACCTGATCTGGAGCGCGCAGCCGACGGTCGCAGCTTCGCAGAGTGCGCGCCTGGTGAAGCTGATCCCGCGCCTGATCGAAAAAGTGCGGCAGGGCCTGTCGACGATCGAGTTCCCGCAGGAGTCGACCGACCGCTTCCTCGAATACCTGGCGAACCTGCATCGCCACGCGCTGCGCGGCACGGCGGCCGAAGCGCCGAAGCTGCCGCGCGAAATGCTCGAGAAGCTCGTCGGCGAGGGCGATGCGTGGCTCGCGCCGAACGAGGCGCAGGACTCCGGCTTCATCGACACGCACGCAGCGCTGCTGCAGATGCGGCATTCATCGGCGGCGCAGGAAGCCGAGCTGGCGGCGCCGTCCGACCAGTTCCAGCCCGGCGCGTGGTTCGAGATGATCACGGCGAGCGGCTGGGAGCGCTTCCAGGTCACCTGGGCCAGCCCGCACGGGACGCTGTTCATCTTCACGGGCAAGAGCGGCGAGCCGCAATCGATGACGCGCCAGCTCCTCTCGAAGCTGCTCGAGACCGGTGCGATGAAGCTCGTGTCCGGGCAGGCTGTCGTGGACGGCGCACTCGACGCGGTGGCCGAACGGGCGCTGCGCAACAGCGTCTCCTGAACGACAGCGCCGGCTGCGAAACCCAAGCCCCCGCGGCGCGCCGCTTTCCGCGACGGCAACACTTCCGGCGGACACGCCGCGGTGCTTTTGGCTCCTCCTCACCCCGAACAAGCAGTTCGATGGAGCCATTGCAGTGTGACCGGCCGCGCGCCAAAAGTTGTGATGACCGGCACAGGATCGCGCGTTGCCGTCGCGACATTCGCCGCGCGCGGAAAAATTCACTGGCGCGTGGATGCGCCGCAACCCGTCATTGCATGTCGCGAGCGGCGGGCAGGTGCAGCTTGCCGATGCGAACACTTTCGGCGGCACGGATCGCGCGCACGACTGCGCGCGCCGTGACTTCCGCGGCGAGCGTGGCGAGGACCATCATTCCCGGCGACGCCTTCGCGCGCCCCGTGCCGAGCGCGAACAGCGTGTCGCCATCCGACATCGTGTGCACGGGATTGATCGCGCGCGCCAGGCCGTCGTGCGCGACGCTGGCCAGCCGCGCCGCCTGCGCTTTCGTGATCGGCGCATCGGTGGCGACCACGCCGATCGTGGTGTTGGTTCCTTTCAGCAGCGGCTTGGGCGCGTCGCCGCGAACGATCGCACGGCGCGCATCGAGCAGGGACTTGCCGTTCTTCGTGCGCGCGCCGGCGATCACCGCACCGCTGTCGGGATCGACGACGTCGCCGAGTGCGTTGCACGCGATGATCGCGCCCACGGTCACGCCATCGACGGTGATCGATGCGGTGCCGATGCCGCCCTTCATCGCGCGGTCGATGCCGAACACCTTGCCGATGCTCGCGCCCGTGCCGGCACCGACGTTGCCCTGCGCGGGCGCCCGCGCCGATGCCGCCTCGCACGCCGCATAACCGGCCTGGGCATCGGGGCGGATCTTCGCGTCGCCGATGAAGAGGTCGAACAGCACCGCCGCCGGCACGATTGGCACGCGCGCGACACGCACGTCCAGGCCGATGTCCCGCTCCTCGAGCCAGCGCATCACGCCGCCGGCCGCATCGAGGCCGAACGCGCTGCCGCCCGCGAGCAGTACGGCATGCACGCGATCGACCAGATGCGTCGGGGCCAGCAGGTCGGTCTCGCGCGTGCCGGGCGCGGCGCCGCGCACGTCGACG
>DATBPW010000404.1:0-2018 GCA_036561125.1 Ramlibacter sp.
CAAGCTCACGCGCAGCGAGCAGGCCAAGGCGCTGTCCATTGCGCGACTGCAGGCCGGCGGCGGCGAGGTGAAACTGTTTTCCGCACTGAAGAAGCAGGGCGTGGAGGACACCGCGCAGCTGCTCTGGAACTGGACCCATCCCGCGGAGAAGCCAACATGATCGAGACTTTCCAGCAGGCCCTGCCGCACGGCATCACGCTCAGCTGCCGCGCCGCGGGCGAGCGCGGCCGGCCCGTCCTGATGTTCCTGCACGGCTTTCCCGAAGCCGCGTTTGCTTGGGACGAGATGCTCGAGCATTTCTCCCGGCCGCAGAACGGCGGCTACCGCTGCATCGCGCCGAACCTGCGCGGCTACGAGAAGTCATCGCAGCCGCGGGAAGTGGAGCTGTACCTGACGAAGCACGTCATGCGCGACGTCGCGGCGCTGATCGAACTGCAGGGCGCGCCGATCGAATGCCTGGTGGCGCACGACTGGGGCGGCGCGTCGGCGTGGACGCTCGCCAACAAGATGCCGCAGCTGATCCGCAAGCTCGCGATCATCAACTCGCCGCACCCGGGCACGTTCCTGCGCGAGCTGAAGTCCAGCCCCAAGCAGCAGCAGGCGAGCGGCTACATGAATTTCCTGATCCGCCCGGATGCGGAAGACCTGCTGCGCGCGAACGGGTACGAACGCCTGTTCAAGTTCCTCGCGCTGCGCGACGCCGAAAAGGGCTGGCTCACCGCGGACATGAAGCGCAAGTACGTCGAGGTGTGGGACATGAGCCTGACGGGCGGCCTGAACTACTACCGCGCTTCGCAACTGCGCCCGCCGCGGCCCGAGGACCCCGCCGCGGCGAAGATGGAAGTGCCACGCGAGGCGCTCTTGGTGAAGGTGCCCACGCTGGTGCTGTGGGGCATGGACGACACCGCGCTGCCGCCCGAGCTGGTCGACGGCCTGGGCGACTACGTGAGCGACCTGACGCTGGAGCGCGTGCCGGGCGCGACGCACTGGATCATCCACGAGCGGCCCGCTTTCGTCGCCGAGCGGCTCGGCGCCTTCCTGGAGCGTTGATCAGTACACCGGCGGTTCGCCCGGCGGGCGGCTCTTGAAGCGCTTGTGCACCCAGTAGTACTGCGCGGGCATGCCGTCGATATACGTTTGCAGTCTCGCGTTCATCAGGGCGGTGTCGGCCACGATGTCGCTCGTCGGATAGCCGGTCCACGCGGGCAGCAGGCGCACTTCGTAGCCCGACTCCGTGAGCTGCGTGAGCAACGGCACGACCTTCGCACGGCACAACCTCGCAAAGCGCGGCAGCGACGGCAGCGTCGCGGCCTGCACGCCGTAGAACGGCACGAAGATCGAATCCTCGGCGCCGAAATTCATGTCGGGCAGCAGGTACATCGCCGCGCCGCCGCGCACGGCCGCGATCATCTCGCGCACGCCTTCGGATCGATGCAGCCCGCGCGAATCCTGCGCGAAGCGATGGCGGCCTTCGAAGATCCACTGGTCGACGACCGGGTTCGACTGGCGCGTGTACACACCCATGATCCGCCGCGGCGTGAGCAGCGTGAGCGCGGTGACGCCCGCATCCAGCCCGAGGAAGTGCGGCACGAACAGGATGGCGGGCGCCTCGCCGTCGATTTCGTTCACGGCGCCAGTGAGTGACAAACGCTGCCGCACGATGTCGGGCTTCGCATGCCACAACCAGCTGCGATCGAGCCACGCCTGCGCGAACAGCACGAAGTGCTCGCGCACGACCCGGCGCCGCTGCGCGACGGACCATTGCGGGAAGCACAGTTCCAGGTTGCGCATGGCGACGCGGCGGCGCGTCACGACGAGCACGTACAGCACTGCGCCGAGCGCCGCGCCCATGCCGCGCACGACACCCAGCGGCAGCGGCGCGATCGCGCGCATGAAGAGGACGCCCAGCCGGCTGATCACGGCGCCAGCTCCTGGCGCGGCTGCTTGTAGCGCGCGTAACCCCAAAGGTATTGCGCGGGACATTCGCGCACGAGTGCTTCCATGCGCGCGTTCAGTTG
>DATBPW010000405.1:0-3547 GCA_036561125.1 Ramlibacter sp.
ACCGCAACCCCGAGCCCGATGAAGTCGCGCAGTGCGAGCCGTTCCTGCGCCGGCAGGTGCAACTGCTGCAGCCGAAGATCATCGTCGCGATGGGCCGCTTCGCGGTGCAGTCGCTGCTCGGCACGACCGAGGCGATCGGCAGGCTGCGCGGCCAGCGCCACCAGTACGCGGGTGTGCCGGTGGTGGTGACGTACCACCCGGCCTACCTGCTGCGAAATCTGCCCGACAAGGCGAAAGCGTGGGCGGACCTGTGCCTCGCCCGCGAGATCGTGTCTCAGGCCGCGGGCTGATCGAAACGCTCGAGCGGGCGGTACGCGCGTGACGCGATCGTGCGCGCCGCGAAGTCGATCCCGCTGAACGCCGCGTAGTCCTGCATCGAACGAACGTTTCCGAGCGCGTAGACGCCGAGGTCTTCGCCGGCCAGCAATGCGCCGAGGCGGTGGCGCGAGCGCTGCTCCAGGTCCCACCAGGCGCGCGCGCGCTCCTTGTCGTGCGCCTCGTCCCAATGCATCGGCCGCTCGGGCGCGCCCGACTCGGGGTTGTTGTACAGGTGATAGAGCGGCAGGCCGCTCATGTGGAAGATGTCCCAGCCGTGCGTGTACAGGCGCGCGGCGAAGGCCTGCTCCTCGCCGTGGAAGTAGAACCACGGGTCGTACGGCAACGCCTGCACGATTTGACCCGGCGCGAACAGGCAGCCGGCCGAAACGTGGAAGCCTGGCGCGGGCTCGTCGCGCTCGATGGGATGTGCTTCGAACGGCAGCACGAGGTGGTCGGCTTCGAAAGTGGCGTCGGTCTTCACTACATGCGCGAGGATCTTGTCGGTGCTCGGCTTGCGCACGGGCCGGTCGCCTTCGAACACGAACGGGTTCGGGTACGCGGTGATCACGGCGCCTCGGCGCCCGTCCATCAGCGCCTCGCCCTGCTCGACCAGGCGCTGGTCCCAGTGCAGGTCGAAGTCCATGTGCGAATCGATTTGCAGGAACCAGTCCTCGCCGTCGTACAGCGACATGGCGATGGCGCGCGCCCAGCACGGGCCGCGCGCGTAGACCGGCTCGATGCGCACGAAGCTGATGCGCGCCGGCTCGTACGCGCGATGGCCGATCACCGGCCGCGTGGACGGGCTCTGGTCGACGACGCCGAAGTGCAGCGCGTCGGGCCAGCGCGCCGTCTTCACGGCTTGCCCGATCGTGAAGCCCAGGACGGGATCGCAGTAGGACGCGATGCTCAGGAAGATGCTCATGGCGCGACCGGCATCGTACCCGGCGGGCGGGTCGCCCCGAAGCGTCGCGACGAGAGTGCGCACTTGCGGCGTAAGTCGCAGTGAAGGTTCTTTTTCACCGTAACGTGTGTTGCGGGCCGTATAAGGCTGTGCTACCGTCCCCGGCAGCCCATGACCAGTAGTCCGGCCCAAGCCGGGCGTGGTGCAGTGCATTCGAGGGGCGCTGCGAAAGAGAACACGCGTGATCAAGCCAGTCAAAGCTTCTTTCCAGGGGGGCGCCGCCATCGGCCGCCGCTCGCTCGCTGCCCGGCACGTTGTGGCCGCGCCGAGCCCTGCCGTCGCGGGCTTCCGTCCCGCGGGTGTTGCGCTTGCGGTGGCCGCGGCCTTCATGGGCGTGGGCACCGCCTTCGGCCAGCCGACCGGCGCCCAGGCCATCCAGGGCCAGGCGTTCCTGCAGCAGCAAGGCACGTCGCTGCTGGTCACCACGCAAAACGCGGTGGGCACCAACCGCTCGGTGATCAACTGGCAAAGTTTCTCGATCCCCGCCGGCAGCACGACGCAATTCCTGCAGCCGACAGCGCAGAGCCTGTCGATCAACCGCGTGACGGGCAACGACCCGTCGGCGATCTACGGCACCCTCAGCTCCAACGGCCGGCTGGTGCTGGTCAACCCGTCGGGCATCGCGGTCGGTGCCGGCGCGGTGGTGGATACGGCCGGCTTCACGGCATCGACGCTCAAGATGAGCGATGCCGACGCGATGGCGGGCCGCCTCGTCTTCGGCGACGGCCTGGCCGGCGGTGCTGCCGTGCAGGTGGACGGCCGCATCATCGCGCACAGCGGCGACATCGTGCTGATCGCGCCGAACGTGCAGGCCGGCCCGCAAGCCATCATGCAGGCGCCCAACGGCGCGACGGTGCTGGCCGCAGGGCAGAAGGTCGAACTCACCGGCCGCGGCCTCGAAGGCATCGTGATGCAGGTGCAGGCGCCCGGCAACCAGGCGGTGAACCTCGGCACGCTGCAAGGCGACGCGGTCGGCATCTTCGCCGGCACGCTCAAGCACAGCGGCCTGATCCAGGCCAATGCCGTCTCGACGGATGGCGGCAAGGTGGTGCTGCGCGCCACCGGCGACGCGCTCGTCGACGGCCGAATCGAAGCAAAGGCCGGCGACAAGGGCGGCAGCGTCGACGTGCTCGGCAACAACGTGGCGTTGTACGGCAGCGGCAGCATCGACGCGAGCGGCGCGAACGGCGGCGGCACGGTGCGCGTCGGCGGCGATTGGCACGGCGCCAACCCGGACGTGCCCAACGCGAACAGCGCGTTCGTCGGATCGGGAACGACGATCAACGCCGACGCGACGCAAAGCGGAAGCGGCGGCAGCGTGGTCGTGTGGTCGAACAACGCGACGCGCTTCTACGGCCAGGCCAGCGCGCGCGGCGGTGCGGCCGGCGGCAACGGCGGGTCGGCCGAAGTGTCGGGGAAGAACTATCTCGAATACGCGGGGAATGTGGACCTGCGTGCGAGCAAGGGCGCGACGGGGCAGTTGCTGCTCGATCCGAACGATATCTCGATCGATAACAGTGCGACCGACACGACGTCTCAAGGGCCTATTTTCGAGGGCGGCGACGGCGCGGCACACGACGGCTCCAGCCACGTCAACGTCGGCACGTTGCAAACTCAGCTGGGAACATCCGACATTCTGATCCGGACCTCGAGCGGCTCCAATGGCTCTCAGGGCGGGACGATCACAGTAGCCAACGCGATCGCTTGGAGCAGTTCGCATGAACTTCAGCTCGACGCCGACAACAACATTGCGCTAGACGCTCCGATCACCGCAGCGAACGGCACGCTCGGCCTGAGGGCCGTCAACTCGATCACGCAGGCGAACTCGGCTCCGATCACTGTCGCCACGCTCGGCGTCAGCGCCGGCAACACCGTGACGCTGAATGCGCCCAACCAGATCGGCGTCTTCACCGCGAGCGGCGGTTCCGGCTCCGGCAACCTTTCGCTGACGAACGCCGGGCCGCTGACGATCGACTGGTACGACAGCCTCTTCTACTCGCAGGGCGTCACCTGGAACGGCCCGGTGACGATCATGACGACCGGCGCGGGTTCGCTGCTGACGTTGAACTATGACGTAGTGGCGAACGGCGGCAATCCGCTCGTCATCAATTCGTCGGGTGGCGTGGTGACGCCCACTGGCAACATCGGCACCGACGGCGGCTCGGTGACCGTCACCGCCAGCGCCGGCGACATCGACCTGCAGAATTCGGTTGTTTATTCGAACGGCGGCGCGATCTCGATCGGCGCTGCGGCGGGCAGCATCCTCGG
>DATBPW010000406.1:0-5557 GCA_036561125.1 Ramlibacter sp.
CGTGGTGCTCGAGTCCACGGGCCTGTTCCTCGACAAGGCCAAGGCCGAGCCGCACCTGAAGGCCGGCGCGAAGAAAGTGATCCTGTCCGCGCCGTCGAAGGACGACACGCCGATGTTCGTCTACGGCGTGAACCACGCCAAGTACAACGGCGAGGCAATCATCTCCAACGCGTCGTGCACGACGAACTGCCTCGCGCCGATCGCCAAGGTCATGAACGACAAGTGGGGCATCAAGCGCGGCCTGATGACGACCGTGGACGCCGCCACGGCGACGCAGAAGACCGTCGACGGCCCGTCCAACAAGGACTGGCGCGGCGGCCGCGGCATCCTCGAGAACATCATCCCGTCGTCGACCGGCGCAGCGAAGGCCGTCGGTGTCGTGATCCCCGAGCTGAACAAGAAGCTCACGGGCATGTCGTTCCGCGTGCCGACGTCCGACGTGTCGGTGGTCGACCTCACGTGCGAGCTCGACAAGCCCGCGACGTATGCGGAGATCTGCGCGGAGATGAAGGCGCAATCGCAGGGCGCGCTCAAGGGCGTGCTCGGCTACACCGAGGACAAGGTCGTCGCGACCGATTTCGTCGGCGACCCGCGCACGTCGATCTTCGATGCCGATGCCGGCATCGCGCTCGACTCCACGTTCGTCAAGCTCGTCGCCTGGTACGACAACGAATGGGGCTACTCGAACAAGTGCCTCGAAATGGCGCGCGTCGTCGCGGGCAAGTGACGGTGCGCCCGCATGAGCGGGCGCAAAAGAGCCCCGGCGCCTTGCGGACCGGGGCCAAAAGGACTCCCTCGGCAGGGAGCCTGGAGATCGGTCACTTGCGGTTGGGCGCCAGTTCCGGCGGCGACACCTTCGCGTAATCGGCCGGCACGCGAAAGAGCTGGGCATCGGGCTCGCCGCGCACGACGTTGCGCACGCTGAAGGTGTCCTCACCGGCCAGCGGATCGACGTCGCGCGTGCGCAGCGTGATCCCGAGGTCGGGCGAATTCCAGACTTCATTGACGATCGTGATCGGCTTTTCGTTCCCGATCCGGCCCGCATCGATCGTCCAGACCGTGCGTTTGCCGTCGGCGCGCAGTCCTTCGATCGTGTCGCCGGGCAGCATCGTCGTCGCGCCCGGCCCGCGCGGGCCGAGCAGGCGCGGATGCAGCGCGAATGCCGGCAGCATCCCGCCCGCAATGCCGGGCATCCCATGCATTGCGACACGGACGGGAGCCGGCGGCGCGCTCGCATCGAGCGCCGGCGTGCCCGTTGCAGGATGCGGGTCGGCCGAGTTACTCATGCGCAGCGTGTCGCGCAGGTGCTCCCTGATCTCTTCGCTCAGGTGGCGGCTCCACTGCTGCATGCGTTCGCGCATGCGCTCCAGCACCTGAGGCTCGGCCGAGGCGAGCGGATGGCGCGGCAGGTCGATGCGCACCGCGAGCTTGCGGTCGGCGTCGAGCATCCATGCTTCCTTGGCGATCGGGTCGCGCAGGAACACCGTCACGCGGCCGCTCGGCAGGGTCACTTCCTGCCGCGTGCGGCCCTGCGCGTCGCGGCACTGGCGCGAGCCCTGCTTCTGCACGATGCGATTGCCGTCGGCGAGCTGCTGGATGGTTTCGTGCACGGCGTCGGCGCAGTACGGCGCGCCTTGCACCACCTTCTCCTGCTCCAGCAGCGGGCCGGCCGCGTACAGCAGGTCGTGCCGCATCGGCCCGCCCAGCATCTCGCTGGTCATGCGCGGTGTGGGCGGCGCATCGGGCAGCGCGGGTTGCGCGAGTGCCGCCGTGGCGGCCAGTGATGCGGCAGCGGCGACGAAGCGGATACGTGGGTTCATGGTTTCCTCCTTGCAGGATCAGCGCACCACGCGCACCGCGAGCACTTCGCCCGAGCTGTGCATGAGCAGCTGCGCGGACACGCGCTCGCCGGCGCGCGCGGGGTCGTAGGGCAGGCCGAGCGCGGCCAGTCGAGCTTGCGGCAGCTCCGTGTCGACGAGCCACGTGCGGGCGTCCTGCGCGTTCGCGCGTTGCCACGCGTCCTGGCTCACCAGGCGCACGAAGCCGTCGGCATCGGCCACGCCTTGTGTCCCGTCGGCATCGGCACTGCCCATTGAATTGACCACGAGCACGGCCGCGAGCGCGACGGTGGCCGTCGACAACCCCACCCACCCGAGCCACGCGAGCCAGCGCGGGCGCGGCGGCGGGTTCTTCCAGGCGCCCCGATGCAGGCCGCGATGGATCGAAGGCAGCAAGGTCGCGGGCGGCAGTTGGGCGCGCAACTCGTACGAGGCGAGCGACAGGCGGCGCGAGAGTTCGGGGTCGGTCTTCATGGCATCAAGGGGATTTCGGTGGCGGGGGCGAGCGCTTGCGCGAGCCGCTGGCGCGCGCGGTGCAGGCGCGTGCGCAGCGTGTTGACCTGCACGCCGGCGATCTGTGCGGCTTCGATGTATGTGCGCTCCTGGATGTCGACGAGCACGACGGCTTCGCGGAACACCCAGGGCAGGCGCGCGATCTCGCGCCACAGCGCGCGCGTGTCCTGCGAGCGCGAGAGGTCGGCTTCCGGCACGTGCGTCGCCGGCATGTCGTGGGCGCCTTCGTCTTCTTCCTCGAGCGTGGCGAACGGCGCGGACTCGCGCCAGCGCGCGAGCAATTTGTAGCGCGCGATCCCGCACAGGTAGGCCCGCAGCGGCCCTTGCTCGCGGTCGTAGCCGTGCGGCTTTTCGGCGAGTTGCACGAACGCGTCCTGCACCGCATCGGCGGACCACGCGGGGTTGCCGCACATCGCGAGCGCGAAACGATAGACCTCGCCGGCCTCGGCGCGGTAGATCAGGTCGAGCGCCTGGCGGTCGCCGGCCGCAAGGCGGCCCGCCAGGTCGGATTCGTCAGTGGGGCGCCGTCGCGGCCAGTGCATCGGGGGCAGGATGATGTTGAGGTTCCTGCACTCTATTGCGCGGCCGTGTCCGGAAAGTTCCCGGATTGTGTCTACGGTGTTTCGACGCGCCCGTCGGGGTAGCGTGCGAAGCGCTTCGGCTCGTGCCCGTGCACCGGCGCCGAATCGCCCCAGCGCCAGCCTCCGAACTGGGTGCGGCGGTAGTCGTTCATGGCCTGCATGATTTCGGCCTGCGTGTTCATCACGAACGGGCCGTACTGCGCCACCGGTTCGCCGATGGGCCGGCCCTGCAGCATCAGGAATTCGGCCGTCGTATCGCCTGCGGCGAGTTCGATCGCATCGCCGGCGCGCACTTCGATCGCGGCGGGCGCCTTCACTTCTTCTCCCGCGACGCGTGCGCTCGTGCCCTTGAAGAAGTACAGCGTGCGCCGAGTGCCTTCACCGGCCGCCGCGGGCAGTTTCCACTTCGCGCCGGGCTGCATGCGCAGCGTCCAGATCGCGACATCGCTTTGCCCATCGGCAGCCCACGACTCGGGCGGCGGCGCCAGCGGCGCAGTCGCGCCGTCGAGCGCTCCCGCGATCACGCGCACGACCGTCTCGCGCCCGGCATCGTCCTTGGCGACGACGCGCGGCACGTCGCCCGACCAGAACATCGTGAAGTGCGGCTTGGCCATCTTCGAGGCCCGGGGCAGGTTCAGCCAGATCTGGAACAGCTCGAGCGGGTTGTCCGCGTCCTCGCGCAGCAGCGGGAACATCTCGGAGTGCACGATGCCTTCGCCGGCGGTCACCCATTGCACGTCGCCTTCGCCGAAGCGCGCCGTCGCACCGAGCGAGTCGGAGTGGTCGATCAGGCCCTTGCGCACGATGGTCACCGTCTCGAAACCGCGGTGCGGATGCGCCGGGAAGCCCGGCACCGATTCGCCGTGGTACATGCTCCAGCCGTCCTTGCGGCTGAAGTCCGAGCCGATCTCGCGCCCGGCGAGCGACGACTTCGGCGCCAATGCGCCGTTGCCTTGCGGGTAGGCGTCGTCGTGGTACGCGCAGAACAGGAACGGATCGACCGTGGCCCACGGGAAACCCAGCAGCTGGATGCGGAGGATGGATGCGTTGCTCATGGCGGCTCAGGTGGGGGCGCGTGCGCGGATCGAAAGGTGCGGCGCGCAGGACAGTGCGTTGCGCGTCAGTGGGGGTGCCCGCCGTCGCCGTGCACGTGGCGGTGCGCGATCTCCTCGGCGGTGGCCTTGCGCACGCTCACCACCTTGAGCCAGAAACGCAGGTCCTTGCCCGCGAGCGGGTGATTGCCGTCGAGCAGCACCTGGTCGCCCTTGATCTTCATGACGTAGAACACGTGCGGGCGGCCGTCGTCGGTCACGCCTTCGAGCTGGCCGCCGACCTTCACGCCCGGCGGGAATTCGCTCTTGGGGATGGTGCGCTTGAGCGCGTCGTCGCGCTGGCCGAACGCGTCTTCCGGTTTCAGGTCCAGCGAGACTTCCGCGCCCGCCTCCTTGCCGTCGAGGGCCGACTCGATCTTCGGCAGCGTGTTCTCGTAGCCGCCATGCAGGTAGACCATCGGCGCGCGGCTTTCCTCGATGAGCTTGCCGCCCGGCTCCGCGACCTTGTACTTCAGCGTGACGACGGTGTCCTTTTCGATCTTCATGCGCGCGATTCTGCCCCAAGCAAAAACCGCTACATTCGGCGGCTGCAATGACCGACGACAAGCAAAAACCCAAGCGCCCGTTCATCGACGCGCGCCCCGTGCTCGACAAGCTCGCGCATTTCCACCCGCAGCTCTTCGGCGCGCGCTTCCTGCCGCTCAAGGTCGGCATCTTCGAAGACCTGTTCGCCGCGCATCCCGACGCATTCACCAAGCCCGAGCTCAAGGCCGCGCTCGGCTTCCACGCGCGTTCGACGCGTTACCTCGAGGCGGTCGCCTCGGGCCTGAAGCGGCACGACCTGCAGGGCGAGCCGGTCGAGGACATCGCGCCCGAGCACGTGCACCACGCGGTCATGGAGGTGTTCAAGCGGCGCCAGCAGCGCAGCAAGGAGAACCTCAAGCCCTGGGTGGTGTCGCGGCTCGTGGACGCGATCGAGGCGTCCAAGCTCGCCCAGGCCGATTACCTCGAGCGCGTGAACGCGAGGGACGACGAGTCGTTCGCGCTGGTGCAGGAGGCTTTCGCCGAAATCGCCGCGCGCAAGGCCAAGCGCGAAGCGCTCAAGCGTGCGTTCGAAGCGAGCGGCAAGAGCATCGAGGAGTTCGCGGACATGTACGGCCTGCAGCCCGGCGAGGTGCGCGAGGCCGTCGCCTAGCCCGAAGCGCGGCTTCAGCCTTCGTCGCGAATCTTGTATTGCGACGCGAGCTGCTGCTGCACGGTGGGCGGCACGGGCTCGTAGTGGCTGAACGCGAGCGTGTAGCCGCCCTGCCCCGCCGTGATCGAGTTCAGGCGCGCCTGGTAGCTCGCGAGCTCCGACAGCGGCGCCTGCGCGATCACCGTGAGCGTGCCGGCGGATGCCGACTCCGTGCCGCTGACCTGCCCGCGACGCGACGACAGGTCGCCCGTGATGTCGCCCATGAACTGCTCGGGCGCGGAGATCTCGACGTTGACGATCGGCTCCAGCACGCAAGCGCGCGCTGCCTGCACCGCGGCCTGCAGCGCCTTCTTGCCCGCGGTGACGAAGGCGATTTCC
>DATBPW010000407.1:0-1960 GCA_036561125.1 Ramlibacter sp.
CGCGGCGGGTTGACGACGCCGTGCCACACGGTCGCGACGCTGCCGACGATGGTCGCGCCGACGAGGACGTTCACGAACGGGCCGTAGTCCGTGTCGAACACGCACACCACGCGCTCGTTGCGCGCGAACAGGCCCGGCACGTGCCGCGCAGTGAGCGGGTTCACCGAGAACAGCGCGCCGGGGATGTAGATCATGCGTCGCAGTCGTCCCGCGCACGGCATGTGGATGCGGTGGTAGTCCTTGGGCGCGAGGTACAGCGTGGCGAAGTGGCCGTGATCGAACTGGCGCGCCAGTTCCCCGTCGCCGCCGAGCAGCGCGTGCGTCGAATAGCTGTGGCCCTTGGCCTGAAAGATCTGGTCGTGCTCGATCGGGCCGTACTGGCTGATCGCCGCATCGACCGGGCACACGAAGGGCGCGTCGGCCAACGGCCGCACGCCTTCGCGCAGCGGCCGCGTGAAGAAGGCGTTGAATGTGGCGTAGCTTTCGGGGCGCGGCTCGGCCGCCTCGGCCATGTTCACGCCGTAGTGGGCGATGAACTTGCGGATCATCCACTGCGTGAGCGCGCCGGCGCGCATCGAGGCCAGGCGGCCCATCAGCTGCGTCAACAGCCGCTTGGGGAGGAGGTACTGCGGCGTGACGGCGAGGCGTGACATGATTCCCGAAAATTCTACTTGGGCACAATGGGGCGCCCATGATGGAACATCTCCTCGAGGCCAGGCACCTCACCAAGCGCTACGGCACGCAGGTCGTCGTCGACGACCTGTCGCTGCACATCGCGCGCGGCGAGTGCCTCGGCGTGATCGGCCCCAACGGCGCCGGCAAGACGACGACGATCCGCATGTGCCTGGGCCTGACGGCGCCCGACGGCGGCGAAATCCACGCGCTGGACCTGGCGATGCCGCGCGACGCGCTCGCGATCAAGGCGCAGCTGGGCGTGGTCAGCCAGTTCGATTCGCTCGACCCCGATTTCACGCTGGCCGAGAACCTGCTCGTGTACGGCCGCTACTTCGGCATGAAGGATGCGGCGATCCGCGCGCGCATCCCGCAGCTGCTGGAATTCGCGGCGCTGTCGCACAAGGCCGATGCGAAGCCGGGCGAACTGTCGGGCGGCATGCGGCGCCGCCTGTCGCTGGCCCGCGCGCTGGTGAACGACCCGAAGCTGCTCATGCTCGACGAGCCGACGACCGGGCTCGATCCGCAGGCGCGCCACCTGATGTGGGAGCGCCTTCAATTGCTGCTGCAGCAGGGCAAGTCGATCCTGCTCACGACGCACTTCATGGACGAGGCCGAGCGCCTGTGCTCGCGCCTGCTCGTCATCGACCATGGCCGCAAGATCGCCGAAGGCCGCCCGCGCGACCTGATCGCCGAATATCTCGAGCCCGATGTCGTCGAGGCGTACGGCACCGGCGCACTGGACCTGCCGCAGTCGCCGTTGAAGTCGCTGGCGACGCGCGTCGAGGTCAGCGGCGAGACGGTCTTCTTCTATACGCAGGACGCGAAGCCGCTGCTCGACGCGCTCGGGCGCGACCATCCGAAGCTGCGCACGCTGCATCGGCCCGCGAATCTCGAGGACCTGTTCCTCAAGCTCACGGGCCGCCAGATCCGGGAGGAAGCATGATCCACCCCCGAAGCGCCTTCGGCGCCTCCCCCTCAAGGGGGCGCCGCCAGTGGCCCGGCAAAGCCGGCTCCACGGTGGCCCTGGAAGGGACACCATGACATCCATTTGGCGCTTGCCCGACCTGTCGCTGCGCTGGTGGCCGGTGTTCCTGCGCAACCTGCTGGTGTGGCGCAAGCTCGCGATCCCCAGCCTGGTGGGCAACATCGCCGAGCCGCTGATGTGGCTCGTCGCCTTCGGCTACGGCATGGGTGCGCTCGTCGGTCGCGTCACGCTCGCCGGCGAACAGGTGCCCTACATCCTGTTCCTCGCCAGCGGCTCGATCTGCATGAGCGCGATGAACGC